>NZ_JBEZYD010000012.1:0-276153 GCF_040638335.1 Nonomuraea sp. NPDC026600 | reverse complement strand
TACGCCACCCACCCGAACCACTCTCGACCGACCAGCGCTGACAGCTCTGCACGTTTACCCGTACTCAGCTCTGCACTCCAAGTAGTACGCCGACAACGCCCATCTCGGCCACGACCTCGGCGATCCGCTCGACGCTGATGTCCAGGGCCCGGACAGTGGGAAACAGCTCAGAGTAACGTCGCCGGGGACGTGAGGGGACAGCACGACGGTCAGGGCCCGCTGGACATCGTCATGGGTATGCCGCCGCCAGCCGTGGGCCTCGCCGAGTTGGTGGGCGAGATAGATCGCTCACCTCAGCCAGGGGTTAGCGGGGTCTCGTGAGCCTCGGCCCGGGCCTGGTTCCAGCACAAGCGGCGGCGACGGTTGCGCAGCAGGGCCAGCCGGCCGCACCCGGCGCAGGGTTGCTCGTCCGTTCGGTCATTGGGCCGCCGGACGCGTGGGTGCGGGTGCCCGGAGGTGGCCAGTGGGTGCCATCCCCCTGGCAGGCTTGTCCTTATGGGCGCGGCCTGACGGACACGGCCTGACGGAGATGGCCAGAGCGCGTATCGTCCGGAGGAAACGCCCCCGGAGGTGCGGTTTGAAGGCGGCCCCGCAAATCCTCATCGTCGAGGACGAGCCCCTGCTCCGGCTGGACCTCGCGGAGATGCTCACCGACGACGGTTACCAGGTGGTCGGTGAGGCGGGCGACGGCGAGACCGCGGTCTACCTGGCCAGGCAGCTGCATCCCGATATCGTGATCATGGACATCAAGCTGCCGATCCGCGACGGGATCAGCGCCGCCGCGCAGATCCACGCCGAGCGGCTGGCGCCGGTCATGTTCCTCACCGCCTTCTCCCAGCGCGACCTTGTTGACAAGGCGCGAGACGCGGGTGGCTACGCCTACCTGGTCAAGCCGTTCACCATGGCCGATCTCCGTCCCGCCATCGACCTGGTTCTGGCCCGGCACGCCGAGCGGCGGGCTCTGGACCAGCTGAACTCCGGCGGCGAGGGGAGGTCGACCGTGTCCCAGGCCGAGGGCTACCTGAACGGCCGGTTCGGCCTGTCGATGGATCGCGGGCTGGCCTGGCTGCAGGATGTCGCCATCAACCAGCGTATGCAGATCTCCCAGGTCGCCGCGGAGGTCGTGGCCGGCAACGTGGTGCGAGGCGCCGACGGCATGCCTGTGCTGGCCACGACCCAGACGGACCCCGAGGCGATCACCGTCGACGCTTACCTCGCGACCGACGACGAACAGGCCGCCCGCCAGGTCTTCGAGGCGCTCGACGCCTTCTGCCGCGCCGTCGGCTATGCCTACGTCGAGCAGAATTCCCTGGAGAGGGGCTCGTTCTGGCGGCGGGCCAGGGCGGTCGTCGCTGAGTGGCTTAGGTCCCCCGAGATCCGCGAGCGCATGATCAAGGCCGAGCGGGCGCTGGAGCTCGTCGCCCTCGACGCCCACCAGGCCGAGGTCGACGGCAAGGTAGCCGAGGCCGTCTCCACACTCGTGGCCAGCCTGGCTGACATCCCCGAGGCCTGCCTGCGGGTGGGATCGATCCTGCTCATCAAGCACGAGGCCGAGGGCCGGCCGGTGCTCGTGACTCGGACGCTGTCGCAGGTGGAGATCCGCACGCTGGAGCGCTTCCCGGAGATCCAGAAGTACCCCCGGACGGTGTTGGCCAGTCTGGCCACGGCTATCGCGAGCCTGAACGTCGACGAAGCGGCTTCTGCGGAGCCCTAGCGAGGCACCGGCGAAGGCCCCGAGGATGGGCGCTCGACCTGGCCGTGGCCTGCGGCGCACCCGGACTCGCCCAGGCCGCCAGGAACGAACTGCTGGCGGCGGGAGCACGGCCCCGGCGAGGCCGCCTGCTGTCGGGGCCGCAGGCACTGACGAACGCTGAGCGGCGGGTCGCCGAACTCGCCGCGGCAGGCCACTCCAACCGGGACATCGCCCAGCGCCTCTTCGTCACCCCCAAGACCGTGGAGGTGCACCTGACCAGCGTGTACCGCAAGCTCGGCGTCGGCAACCGGGCCGGCCTGCGGCAGGCGCTGGACCCCGCGCCTTGGACTTCCTGAGCTCTGACCTGCGACAATACGCTGGTAACCGAAGATGTCGCCGGTGCTGTGATCAGGGAGACTCTGCTCGCCGGGGCCGGCGGCACGTTCGTCGACGGCCCCTGGCTGAGGCCCGAGGCCACCTACGTCCCAGATCTCGCGCCCAGAGGCCGTCAGCCTCACACGGTAGGTGAACCTCTGGTGTCGGGCGCGTTTCTGGATTGTTATCCGGAACAACAAACTCCCCCCTCGCAAGGTCTTCCAAAGCAGGCCATCCCGGAATACGTTGCCGCAAACAACATTCATCCGGGCCCTCCGGAAGAAAGGACCCTGCACTATGCGCAAGGGGATCCTCAGCCTGACCGCCGCGGCCGCCGTTCTAGCCCTCGGTCTCACCGCCTGCGGGGGCAACAGCGGTCCGACCTCGTCCACGTCTTCCGCGTCGAGCTCGCAGAAGGCCGGCAAGATCGGCGTCATCCTGCCCGACAGCAAGTCCTCGGCCCGCTGGGAGACGGCGGACCGCAAGTACCTGGAAGAGGCGTTCAAGGCCGCCGGGGTGGCCTACGACATCCAGAACGCCCAGAACGACAAGACGGCCTTCCAGACCATCGCCGACCAGATGATCACCAACGGCGCCACCGTGCTGATGATCGTCAACCTGGACAGCGGCACCGGCAAGACCGTCATCGACAAGGCCAAGTCCCAGGGCGTGGCCACCATCGACTACGACCGGCTGACGCTGGGCGGCGGCGCCGCCTACTACGTGAGCTTCGACAACACCAAGGTCGGCACCCTTCAGGGCGAGGGCCTGGTCAAGTGCCTGACCGACAAGAAGGCCAGCAAGCCGATCATCGCCGAGCTCAACGGCTCGCCGACCGACAACAACGCCACCCTGTTCAAGGCCGGATACGACGGCGTGCTCAAGCCCAAGTACGACTCGGGCGACTTCGTCAAGGGTCCTGACCAGTCCGTGCCCGACTGGGACAACACCCAGGCCGGCACCATCTTCGAGCAGATGCTGACCAGCGCGCCGAAGATCGCCGGTGTGCTGGCCGCCAACGACGGCCTCGGCAACGCCGCCATCACGGTCCTGAAGAAGAACAACCTCAACGGCAAGGTCCCGGTGACCGGCCAGGACGCCACCGTCCAGGGCCTGCAGAACATCCTGGTCGGCGACCAGTGCATGACCGTCTACAAGGCCGTCAAGAAGGAGGCCGACGCGGCCTCCAAGCTCGCGGTCGCGCTGGCCAAGGGTGAGAAGCCCACGGCGAGCGGCAGCGTCAAGGACCCGCAGAGCGGCCAGGACGTACCGGCCGAGCTGATGGACCCGCAGGCCATCTACCTCGACAACGTCAAGGACGTCGTGGCGGACGGGTACGTGACCAAGGCGGAGCTGTGCACCGGTGACTTCGCCGCCAAGTGCACCGAAGCCGGAATTCAGTAAGAAAGTGGAATCGGGTACGGCCGTCACGAAAGACGGCCGTACCCCTCCCCAAGGGAGCCTCATGACCCCCCTGCTCGAAGTGCGCGGGATCGACAAGAGCTTCGGCCCGGTACAGGTCCTGCACGACGTCACGTTCGCCGCCCAGGCCGGCGAGGTGACCGCCCTGGTCGGTGACAACGGCGCGGGCAAGTCGACGTTGGTCAAGTGCATCGGCGGCATCTACCCGATCGACGAGGGCGACATCCTCTTCGACGGCCGCCCCGTCCAGGTGCACGGCCCGCGTGACGCCGGCGAGCTCGGCATCGAGATCGTCTACCAGGACCTCGCGCTCTGCGACAACCTCGACATCGTCCAGAACATGTTCCTCGGCAGGGAACGCCGCAGCGGCCTCGTCCTCGACGAGGCGTCCATGGAGGAACTGGCCGCGCAGACCCTCGACGGCCTGTCCGTGCGTACGGTGAAGTCCATCAGGCAGCAGGTGTCCAGCCTTTCGGGCGGCCAGCGCCAGACGGTGGCGATCGCCAAAGCCGTGCTCTGGAACAGCAAGGTCGTCATCCTCGACGAGCCGACGGCCGCCCTGGGCGTCGCCCAGACCGCGCAGGTGCTGGAGCTGGTGCGCCGGCTCGCCGACACCGGCCTGGCCGTCGTGCTCATCTCGCACAACCTGAACGACGTCTTCGCCGTCTCCGACCAGATCGCGGCGCTCTATCTCGGCAGGATGGCCGCACAGGTCAGGACCGCCGACGTGACGCACGCGCAGGTCGTCGAACTGATCACATCCGGCCGCAGCGGAGACCTGGGGATCGCGCAATCAACTACCACTGGCTGAATCTGGTGGTTTGCTCTCGCGGTCCCGTCTGGGTGAAGGGAGGCCGGTAGCGTGTGGCTGGTTGATGGCAGCCCAGCCCGCTGCGCCGCGTGTGGCGATGTTGCGGGCTGCGATGTGGTCGGCGTGCCCAGCGAGGCCACACCCGATGCAGACGAACCGGCCTCGCGTCGGCCGGTTCGCCCTGCTGACATGCCCGCAGTCTGGACAGGCCTGCGAGGTGTAGGCGGGGTTGACCAGGATGAAGGCGACTCCGGCTCGGGCGGCTTTGTAGCGGGTGAAGGTGAGCTGCTGGGCGAAGGCCCAGTTGTGCAGGGTGCGTCGCTGGAGCCGGTGAGCCCTGACCCGGCCGCGGATACCCTGAAGATCCTCCAGGGCTATCCCGCGGCCGGTGCGTTCGGCTTCACGCACCACATATTTGCTGATTTGGTGGTTGAGGTCGGTCATCATCCGGTGCTCACGCCCGGCAAGGCGGCGCAGCACCCGCCGCGCCGCCGAGGTGCCCTTCTTCTGCAACCGGCGGCGTTGACGGTGCCGCCGTTCCCGCAGGGTGCGGACGTGGCCGTTGCCGCCGATCGGGCCGGGCAAGGCGGGGCCGGGCAGCACCACCCGGTCGCTGGTGACCGCCAGGTTCGCTATCCCTTGATCCACCCCGACGAAGCCGCCGACCGGCTCACGCACCGCTGGTGTGGGCAGGGTGAGGGCGACCTGCAGCAGCCACACGCCGCGTCGGCAGATCAGGTCGGCCTCTCCCATCGGCAGCGTATCGATGGCTTTGAGGTCGTCTGGTCGGCCGGTGTAGGGGACGGTGACGCGGCCTGCGGGGGTCCACAGCGACACCGTGCGGGCGTCACGGTTGAAGCTCATCAGCCGGGCGTCGTAGGGGATGGCGCCGTGCGGGCGGAAGATGTGGGCGCGCTTCTTGGTGGCGCGCCGGTTGGCGTAGGCGCCGGCGACCCGGGCGATCGCCCGCACGGCGGCTTGCGCGCCCAGCCCGGCCACCTGCGCCCGCACCTCGTAGTAGGCGAGCCGGTGCAGCTCCACCACAGCGAAGGTGCGGTGCTGCCACGCCAGCCGGGACACCATGGTGGCCGCCTGATTGCACACCTGCACCGCCGCGGCCAGCGCGTCGGCCTGGGCCGGGGCGGGCGTGAGCCGCAGCTGCACGACCGTGGGCAGGCCGTGCCGTTTGGCGGCCGAGCGGCGGATCGCCATCACGCACCTCCTGTCACAGCGCCATCACCTACCGCACACATTACCGAACGTGACCGAGTCTTTCCATACTGTTTTCGAAAGGAGGAGTGGCGCTTCCTCCCAGCCCTGACTGACCAGGTCTCCGCGCCACAATTCAGATGAACGAGGTCAAGGAACTCCCCGGCGAGGCGATCGTCACCGCGACGCAGTCGCCGTCGATCGGAAACAGCGTCTTCGCCTACATCGAGCGGGTACGCGGCGGCGACATGGGCGCGCTCCCGGCCGTGCTCGGGCTGCTCGTGCTCTGCACCGTCTTCGCCATCGCCCGTCCCGCCTTCCTGACGGCGATCAACGTCGCGAACCTGTTCACCCAGGGTGCCGCGGTCACGGTGATCGCGATGGGCCTGGTCTTCGTGCTGCTGCTCGGCGAGATCGACCTGTCGGCCGGTTTCGCCAGCGGCGTGTGCGCGGCGGTGCTCGCGGTGACGCTCACCAACATGGGCCTGCCCTGGTACGTCTGTGTGGTGGCCGCGATCCTGACCGGCGTGGTCATCGGCACCGTGCTCGGCACGCTGGTGGCCAAGGTCGGCATACCGTCGTTCGTGGTGACTCTGGCGGCCTTCCTCGCCTTCCAGGGTCTGGTCCTGGTGCTGGTCGACGAGGGAACGAACATCTCGATCCGGGACTCCGTCATCGTCGCCGTCGCCAACAAGAACCTGCCGGTCTGGCTCGGCTGGGCGCTGTTCGCCGCCTGCGTGGCGAGCTACGCCGCCGTCCAGCTCGTCAGGGCCAGGAGGCGGGCGAAGCGCGGGCTGATCGCCGACCCGCTCTCGCTGATCGGCGCCCGGGTGGGAGCGCTGGCGGTCATCGGTGGCGTCCTCGTCTATGTGCTCAACCTGGAGCGGTCCCGCAACCCGGCCATCAGCTCCCTCATGGGCGTGCCGATCGTGGTGCCCGTGATCCTCGTGCTGCTGGTCGTGTGGACGTTCGTGCTCCGCCGTACCGCGTTCGGCAGGCACATCTACGCGGTCGGCGGGAACGCGGAGGCGTCGCGCCGGGCCGGCATCGGCGTCGACCGGATCAGGATCAGCGCGTTCGTGATCTGCTCCTCGATGGCCGCCGTCGGCGGCATCATCGCCGCCTCCCGGGCCAGCTCGGTCGACCCGAACACCGGCGGCAGCTCCGTGCTGCTGTACGCGGTCGGCGCCGCCGTCATCGGCGGCACCAGCCTGTTCGGCGGGAAGGGGCGGGTCCTCGACGCGATACTCGGCGGCGCCGTGGTCGCGGTGATCGAGAACGGCATGGGGCTGATGGGGTACGGTGCGAGCGTAAAATACCTGGTTACCGGGTTCGTCCTGCTGCTGGCCGCGGGTGTCGACGCACTGGCGCGCAAGCGGGCGGCTGCCGCTGGTCTAAGGTGATCAGCGACTCCCACCCCTTTAAGGAAGCTCAGACGATGCGTGCCGGCCCTTCGCAGGAGGACATCAGGCGTCACAACCTGGGTGCCCTCCTGCGCCACGTTCATCTGGGCGGGCCGATCTCCCGCGCCGAGCTGACCTCGAAGATGGGCCTCAACCGCAGCACGATCATGGCGCTCACCTCCGACCTCACCGCGGCCGGGCTGGTACGCGAGGAGCTGCCGCGGGAGACGGGCCGCGCGGGCCGTCCCTCGCTCGTGGTGCGTCCCGAGTCGGCGCGGGTCTACGTGTTCGCCTTCGACGTCGGCCCTGACCGGCTGGCCGTCGCGCGCGTCGGGCTGGGCGGGGTGATCCTCGACCGCAGGGAGGCCGTACGTCTGCGCGGCCCGTTCGAGCTGGAGGAGCTGACCGGGATCCTGGCCGGCTTCGCCAGGCAGATGCGGCGCAAGACCAGGGACGACACGGTCTGCGTCGGTGCGGCGGCGGCGGTCTCCGGTGGGGTGCGCAAGGGCGACGGCGTGATCAGGTTCGGCCCGAACCTCGGTGCCGAGGAGGTGCCGTTCGGCGAGGAACTGGGCCGCAGGCTGGGCTTGGGCCTGCCCGTCAGCGTGGGCAACGACGCCAATCTGGCCGCGCTGGCCGAGCACAGCCGCGGCGTCGGAGCCGCCGTCAGAGACCTGATCTACCTGCACGGAGACGTCGGCATCGGCGGCGGCATCATCGCGGGCGGCCATCTGCTGGGTGGTCACGACGGCTACGGCGGCGAGGTCGGCCACATGGTCGTCAATCCCGGCGGGCGGGCCTGCGGCTGTGGTTCGCACGGCTGCCTGGAGGCCGAGGTGGGGGAGCGGGCCCTGCTGGAGACCGCCGGCCGGCTGACCGGCGAGCAGCACGGCAGGGACGCGGTGCGGGCGGTGGTCGACGCCGCCGACCGGGGCGACATCGTGGCGCAGGAGGCGCTCAAGAGGGTCGGCGACTGGCTCGGCCTGGGCGTCGCCAACCTGGTCAACATCTTCAACCCGGAGATGGTCATCTTCGGCGGGATGCTGCGGGAGATCTACCTCGGGTCGGCCGCTCAGGTGCGTACCAGGTTGACGCTGCACGCCATGGCGCCGCAGCGCGAGAAGCTGCGGCTGCGCACGTCGTCGCTGGCCGACGACGCGACGCTCGTGGGCGCGGCCGAGCTGGCCTTCGCCCACGTGCTCGCGGACCCTCTGGAAGTGCTGGCCAGGGCGAACGGTTAGGAGACCCGGCTCCTCGGTGCGGTCCAGGTGTTGCAGGAGCGGGCCGATCCGCCGCTGTAGCCGCGCTCCTGCCAGTAGGCGAGGTTACGCGGCTTGCCGTGGACCTTGCTCTCCCCGGCCCTGCTCACGGCGTCGGTCCACTGGTCCCAGGTGATGCCCGGGTCGATGGAGTCGAGCGTGGCGCTGTAGAAGACGCCGGCGAAGCACTCGGCCTGCATCTCCAGGCGGTGGCTGAGTATCGTGCGCGCGCTCCCTCCGGCTCGCCAGTAGAGCCTGTTCTGCTCGTCCAGCATGCCGGTGAGCTGCTGCACGTGGTGGCCTATCTCGTGGGCGATGGAGTGCGCGAGGTTCATCCGGAACGGGTCCTGAAGGTCCCGCTTCATGATCCGGATGGCGATCGTGCGCTGCGCGGGGCAGTACTGGGCGCCGTTGCTGGTGATCTTGCCGCAGACCGACTGGCTGCCGGTCGTGATGGCGATCCTCGGCGGGCTGTAACGCAGTCCGGCGGCCTTGAACCTGGTGGCCCAGAAGGTGTTGGCGCACCTGGCCATGGCCCGGTGGAAGGTCTTGAGCGAGGCGGCGCTGCCCTCGCGGATCCCGGGGATCGCGCACGACTGCGGCGACGGGGTGCCGGACCCGTAGATCTTGTTCTTGGCCAGTACGGCGGGCGGCGCGGCCTGCGGGGCCTTGGTCTCCGCGTTGGCCGTCCCAGAGAGGGCCAAACCCACGACCATGCCGACAGATGCGGCGATAAGGGGTATACGCACGATCGCGGATACTAGACCACTAGATGGGGCTACGTTCGGGAGTCTTGTTCTTTGTCCGGAAAGCGCAATGCGGCCGCGCCAGTAAGGCACGGCCGCATCGGGGCAGAAATTACGTGACGGTACGCGTGGGCGCGGCCCACGTGTTGCAGGAGCCGGGCGAGGCCGAGCCGTAGCCGCGGTTCATCCAGTACGCCTGCGTCGGGCCCTTGCCGTGATCGTTCTGCGGCCAGCCCTTGGCGCCGTTCTTGCGGAACCAGTCAACGGTGTAGTCCCACTCGCGCGAGTCGACGGGCAGCGTGTTCGTGACCGTGCGCATGAAGACCGAGGAGAAGCACTCCGCCTGCAGTTCCGAACGGCGCGACAGCGCGAGCTGGCCGGACCTGCCGGTGGCGTTCCTGGCGGCGAACCAGTAGTTCCAGATGCCCGACATGTTCTGAACATGGTGGCCGTACTCGTGAGCCATCAGCCGGGTGATGCCGAGCGCGAACGGCTGGCGCAGCTGGGCCTTGGTGATCAACATGTACATCGTGCGGTCGCTCGAGCAGTAGACGCCGTCGGCGCCCGTGCTCCACGGGCCGCAAGGCGTGCGGACCTTCCTGGTGATGATGCGCAGCCGCGGCTTGCTGAACGAGAGCCCGGCCTTGCGGAACTGCGAGGCCCAAGAGCGGTTCAGACAGTTCGTCACGGTCGTGAGGAAGCGCTTGTAGGCCGTCGTGCTGCCCTTGGGCAGTTCGCCGGGCGAACAGTTGGAGCTGGCGAGCCGTCCCGTCCTGTACAGCGGGTTCGCCGTCGCGGCGGCCTTGCCACGGGGCGGTGCCGCCTGCTGGGCGGCCTGCTTGACGACCTGCTGACCCGCGCTGACGGGCTTTGTGGCGGCTGTCGCCGTACCCGCGCCGGCCAGCGCGATGACCGCGCCGACGACCACGAGGGACGACAGTTTCTTCATGGGGAGAGTGTTCATAGTGAGGGAAAGACTAGGTCAAGATCGGACAAATGTGGGTGGATTTGACTCGATGGAGTCAGTGAGGCCCGCACGAACTAGACTCGGTCGCGTTAGCGCACAGGAGCAGAGGGGATCGCATCCGTGAGCGGGTTGCTGGGCTCGGTAAAGGGACCTCACGACGTCAAACGCCTGGATGTGGAGGAGCTGCCTCGGCTGGCCGGGGAGATCCGTGACCTGCTCGTCGACTCGTGCGCCCGGTTCGGCGGCCATCTCGGCCCCAACCTCGGTGTGGTGGAGCTCACCATCGCGCTGCACCGCGTCTTCGACTCGCCGCGCGACCCGCTCGTCTGGGACACCGGGCATCAGACGTACGTTCACAAACTGCTCACCGGCCGGGCCGCCGGCTTCGGCGCGCTGAAGCAGGAGGGCGGCCTGTCGGGCTACCCGAGCCAGGCCGAGTCCGAGCACGACCTCGTCGAGAACTCCCACGCCTCCACCGCGCTGTCCTACGCCGACGGCCTGGCCAAGGCGTTCAAGCTGCGCGGCGAGCACGACCGCACGGTCATCGCGGTGATCGGCGACGGCGCGCTGACCGGCGGCATGGCCTGGGAGGCGCTCAACAACATCGCGGCGGGCAAGGACCTGCCGCTCGTCATCGTGGTCAACGACAACGGCCGCTCCTACTCGCCGACGATCGGCGGGCTGGCCTCCCACCTGTCCTCGCTGCGGGTCAACCGCCGCTATGAGGACATGCTCGAGTACGTCAAGGAGAAGATCGGGAACGTTCCCGTGCTCTACGACGCGCTGCACGGCATCAAGAAGGGCGTCAAGGACGTCCTGGCCCCGCAGGTCATGTTCGAGGACCTCGGCCTGAAATACGTCGGCCCGATCGACGGCCACGACGAGCAGGCCATGGAGACGGCGCTGCGCAAGGCCCGCGACTTCCGCGGCCCGGTCATCGTGCACGCGCTCACCCAGAAGGGCCGCGGCTACTCACCGGCCGAGAACCACGACGAGGACCAGTTCCACTCGCCCGGCGCCTTCGACCGGGCCACCGGCGCCGAGAAGCCCAAGGGCCGCATCTGGACCAACGTGTTCAGCGAGGAGCTGGTCAGGCTCGGCAAGGACCGCGAAGACCTGGTCGCCATCACCGCCGCGATGCTCCACCCGACCGGCCTGGCCGCCTTCGCCGAGGCCTACCCCGACCGCATCTACGACGTCGGCATCGCCGAGCAGCACGCCCTGACCAGCGCGGCCGGGCTGGCGCTCGGCGGCATGCACCCGGTCGTGGCCGTCTACGCGACGTTCCTCAACCGGGCCTTCGACCAGTTGCTCATGGACGTGGCGCTGCACCGGCTGCCCGTCACCGTGGTGCTCGACCGGGCGGGTGTCACCGGCGACGACGGCGCCAGCCACAACGGCATGTGGGACCTGTCGATCCTTCAGGTCGTACCCGGCCTGAAGATCGCCGTGCCACGCGACGGCCAGCGGCTGACCGAGCTGCTCGGCGAGGCCGTGGCGATCTCCGACGGGCCGACCGTGCTGCGCTTCCCCAAGGGCCCGGTCGCCGAGCCGATCGAGGCCGTCGGCAAGCTGGGCGAGATGGACGTGCTGCGCGCGGGCGACCCCGACGTGCTGCTGGTGGGCGTCGGCCCGATGGCGCGGGTCTGCATGGACGCCGCCGTCCTGCTCGACGCGCAGGGCATCTCGGCGACCGTGGTCGACCCGCGCTGGGTCAAGCCGCTCGACGAGGCGCTCGTGCCGCTCGCGAGCGCCCACAAGCTGGTCGCGGTCGTCGAGGACAACGGCCGTGTGGGCGGCGTCGGCGACGCGGTGTCCCGCCTGCTGCGTGACGCCGACGTCGACGTGCCCGTACGCGGCTACGGCATCCCGCAGCGCTTCCTCGACCATGCCAAGCGGGCCGCGATCCTCGGCCAGATCGGGCTGACCGCCCAGGACCTGGCCCGTGAGATCACCGAGGCGGTCGCCAAGCGGAGCAGCCCGGTCGAGAGCCAGTCCGCGCCGCACTGAGCGCCCTCCTCACCCTCAGGACAGGAATGATCACCTGGGGTGGGGGAAGACGCTGGATGTGGACATCTTTCGCACCAAGAGCGTCGAGCAGTCGGTCCGCGACACCGAAGCCCCCGAGCACCGGCTGCGAAAGCGACTGACCGCCATCGACCTCACGGTCTTCGGCATCGGCGTCATCGTCGGCACCGGCATCTTCGTGCTGACCGGGCGCGTGGCCAAGGAGACGGCCGGCCCCGCCGTGGCGTTCTCCTTCATCGTGGCGGGCATCGTCTGCGGCCTGGCGGCGCTGTGCTACGCGGAGCTGGCCTCGACGATCCCGGTGGCCGGGTCCGCCTACACCTTCTCGCTGGCCACGCTGGGCGAGTTCCCGGCCTGGGTCATCGGCTGGGACCTGATGCTGGAGATGGCGCTCGCGGCGGCCGTGGTGGCGGTCGGCTGGTCGGGCTACTTCGCGTCGTTGATGTCCTCCATCGGCCTCGAGCTGCCCGCGTGGATGGCCGGGGAGGATCCGGTGATCAACCTGCCGGCGGTGATCGTCGTGCTGATCCTCACCGGCATCCTGACCGCCGGGATCAAGCTGTCGTCGCGCGTCAACCTGGTCATCGTGACCATCAAGGTGGCGGTGATCCTGCTGGTCATCGTGGCCGGGCTGTTCTTCGTCAAGGCGGCGAACTACTCGCCGTTCATCCCCCCGCCGGTGTCCACGCCGGGGGTCGAGGGGCTGAAGGCGCCGCTGATCCAGGTGCTGTTCGGCATCACGCCCGTCGCCTTCGGCGTGATCGGCATCTTCTCGGCCGCCGCGATCGTGTTCTTCGCCTTCATCGGCTTCGACATCGTCGCCACCGCCGCCGAGGAGACCATCGAGCCGCAGCGCGACCTGCCGCGCGGCATCATCGGCTCCCTGGTCATCTGCACCGCGCTGTACGTCGCGGTGTCGGTGGTCGTGGTCGGCATGCAGCGCTACGACCAGTTGAGCGAGAAGGCGCCGCTCGCCGACGCCTTCACCGCGGTCGGGCAGCCCTGGGCGGCGGCGCTGATCAGCATCGGCGCGATCGCCGGCCTGACCACCGTGGTGATGATCCTCATGCTGGGGCAGAGCCGGGTGCTGTTCGCCATGTGCCGCGACGGGCTGCTGCCGCGCGGGCTGGCGAAGGTCCACCCCAGGTTCGGCACGCCGGCCCGGCTGACGATCATCATCGGGCTGGTGGCCGCGGCGCTGTCCGGGTTCATCTCGCTCGGGGCGCTGGCCGAACTGGTGAACATCGGCACGCTCTTCGCGTTCGTGGTGGTCTCGGCCGGTGTGATCATCCTGCGCCGCACCCGGCCCGACCTGCACCGGGCCTTCCGTACGCCGTTCGTGCCGTGGCTGCCGATCCTGTCGGTGCTGGCCTGCGTCTACCTGATGCTCAACCTGCCGGTCGAGACGTGGCTGCGGTTCGTGATCTGGATGATCATCGGCGCGGTTCTCTACTTCGTGTACGGCTACCGCCACAGCCGGGTCGAGGTGCCCAGTCCGAAGGGGTAGACGCGCCCGGACGCCCACCCCCTCGGCGATCGTCAGAAGGTGAAGACGGCTCCGCCCGCTGCCTTCATCCGGCAGGAGTTGGAGTAGGTGTGGGACCACTTGATCATCCGGCCGCGCCACCTGCCCCCCACCAGGACGGTGTGCCGCTCGTACTCGTCGGTGCACACGGGATTGGGCACCACGTTCAGCTTGGCCGGGTCGCCGTCGACCTTCCGCAGGAGCTCGCAGGCCGCGGCCGGGGTGGGGTGCCCGCCGCCGTCGGGGTCGCAGGTGAGGAGGACCGCCTTCGGCGGCCGGTCCTTCACCACGACGACGATCCTCAGTGTCGCCTGGGGGCGGGGATCGGCGAGTGCGGGGGAGGCCGTCGCGAGGACGGCTCCGCACAACACGATCGTGCCGGCTGCTCTCATCATTCGATCTTCTCCGTTCGTAGCGCGGCGATCACGCTATGTGGCGGAGCGTCAGGCCCGGGGAGACCCGCCGTGCGGGCCTCCCCAAGCTTGGGTCAAGCGGGTACGGAGGCCACGCCGGGCGCCAGGAAGCGCGGCCGGGCCAGACCCGACCGGTCCAGGTACGGGGTGATCCCGCCCAGGTGGAACGGCCAGCCGGCGCCGAGGATCATGCACAGGTCGATGTCCTGCGCCGCCGCGACCACGCCCTCGTCCAGCATGATCTGGATCTCCTCGGCCAGCGCCCGGAGCACGCGCAGCCGTACCTCGGCGGCGGTGGACGGCGTGGCGCCACCCTCGAACAGCGCCACCGCCTCGGGGTCGAGCGAGAAGTCGGGCAGGTACACGCCCGGCTTGCCGGAGGCGACCAGCTTGGCCATGTTCGCCGAGACGCCGAAGCGCTCGGGGAAGGCCGCGTGCAGCGTCTCGGCCACGTGCAGGCCGACGGCCGGGCCCACGAGCTGCAGCAGCGCGAACGGCGTCATCGGCAGCCCGAGGTCGTCGAGCGAGTGCTCGGCCGTCTCCAGCGGCGTGCCCTCGTCGACCGCGGCGATCACCTCGCCCATGAAGCGGGTGAGCAGCCGGTTCACCACGAACGCCGGAGCGTCCTTCACCAGCACCGACGACTTCTTCAGCGACCGGCCCACGGCGAAGGCGGTGGCCAGCGTCGCGTCGTCGGTCGACGGCGCCTTGACGATCTCCAGCAGCGGCATCACCGCGACCGGGTTGAAGAAGTGGAACCCGACCAGCCGCTCCGGACGCTCCAGCGCGGCGCCCATCTCGGCCAGCGAGAGCGAGGAGGTGTTGGTCGCGAGCACGCAGCCGGCCGAGACCACCGCCTCCACCTCCGCGAACACCTGCCGCTTGACCGACAGCTCCTCGAAGACCGCCTCGATGACGAAGTCGGCGTCGGCGAACGCGTCCTTGGTCAGCGAGCCGGTCACCAGCCCCTTGAGCCGGTTGGCCTGGTCGGCCGAGACGCGGCCCTTGGCGAGCAGCTTGTCGACCTCCGCGTGCACGTGGCCCACGCCCTTGCCGAGCCGGGCCTCGTCGAGGTCGGTCAGCACGACCGGCACCTCCAGGCGGCGGGCGAACAGCAGCGCCATCTGCGAGGCCATCAGCCCCGCGCCCACCACGCCGACCTTGGTCACCTTGCGGGCCAGCGCGGCGTCCGGGGCGCCCGCCGGGCGCTTGGCCCGCCGCTGCACCAGATCGAAGGAGTAGAGCCCGGCCCGCAGCTCGTCGCCCATCAGCAGGTCGGCCAGCGCCTCGTTCTCGGCGGCGAAGCCCTCGTCGCGCGAGGCCGTACGGGCCATCGAGATCAGGTCGAGCGCTCGGTAGGGCGCGGGGGAGGCGCCGCGCAGCTTCATGTCGACCAGGAA
Organism: Nonomuraea sp. NPDC026600; assembly: GCF_040638335.1. NCBI lineage: Bacteria > Bacillati > Actinomycetota > Actinomycetes > Streptosporangiales > Streptosporangiaceae > Nonomuraea > Nonomuraea sp. NPDC026600. The sequence continues at coordinate 260,902 of NZ_JBEZYD010000012.1, read as the reverse complement.
GCGCGCGTCGGTGACCGCCTTGTCCCAGTCGTCGTCTTCGTGCGAGTCGCGCGCCACGACGGTGTCGCCGGTGAGCACCCGGGCGGCCCAGCGCAGCGACTCCTCCAGGAAGTCGGCCGGCTCGAACATCGCGTCGGCGACGCCCAGCTCGAACGCCTGGGCCCCCTTGAGCATGCGGTTCTGCGACAGCGGGTTCTCGACGATCAGCTTGATCGCGCGGGCCGGCCCGATCAGGCGCGGCAGCAACTGCGTGCCGCCCCAGCCCGGCACCAGCCCGAGGAAGCACTCGGGCAGCGCGACCGCCGGGACGCCCGAGGAGATCGTCCGGTAGGTGCAGTGAAGGGCCACCTCCAGCCCGCCGCCCATCGCCGCGCCGTTGACGAACGCGAACGACGGGATCGGCAGCTCGCCCAAGCGGCGGAACACGTGATGCCCCAGCGCGCCGATGGCCTGCGCCTCCTCGCGCGCGGCCATGCTCGCCGCGCCCTTGAGGTCGGCGCCCACCGCGAAGATGAACGGCTTGCCCGTCACGCCCACGGCGGCCAGGTCGGTGCGGGCGGCGATCTCGGACAGCGCGCCGTTCAGCGCGAACAGCCCGTGCGGGCCGAACGTGTTGGGCTTGGTGTGGTCGAAGCCGTTGTCGAGCGTGATGAGCGCCATCGTGCCGGCCCCGCCGGGCAGCTCGACGTCGCGGACCAGGGCCTTGGTGACGACTTCGTCGGTGCCGCGCTCGGTCAGCAGAGAGCGCCAGGTGTCGAGGTTGCTCATGCCAGGTTCTCCCAGATCACGGTGCCGCCCATGCCCATGCCGACGCACATGGTGGTGATGCCGTAGCGCACGTCGGGGCGCTCGCCGAACTGCCGCGCGAGCTGCGTCATCAGCCGCACGCCCGAGGAGGCCAGCGGGTGGCCGAAGGCGATGGCGCCGCCGTAGGGGTTCACCCGCGGGTCGTCGTCGGCGAGGCCGAAGTGCTCCAGGAAGGCCAGCACCTGAACGGCGAACGCCTCGTTGATCTCAAACAGCCCGATATCGGAAATATCAAGATTTGCCAGGCGGAGCGCCCGCTCCGTGGACGGGATCGGGCCCACGCCCATCACCTCGGGGTCCACCCCGGCGAAGGCATAGGAGACCAGCCGCATCTTCGGCGTCAGGCCGAGCTCGGCGGCCGTCTCGGCGGCGGCCACGACGCAGCCTGTGGCGCCGTCGTTGATGCCCGAGGAGTTGCCCGCCGTGACGTTGCCGTGGGAGCGGAAGGGCGTCTTGAGCGCGCTCAGCCCGCCCAGCGTGGTGCCGGGGCGCGGCGCCTCGTCCTCGACCGCCAGCCCCCAGCCCTTCTCGGCCGTCCTGATCGCCGTGGGCACCAGATCCGGCTGGATCCTGCCGTCGGCGTACGCCTTGGCCACCTTCTCCTGCGACAGCACCGCGTAGGCGTCGGCACGGTCCTTGGTGATCGTCGGGAAGCGGTCGTGCAGGTTCTCGGCCGTCATCCCCATGACCAGGGCGCTCGGGTCGACCAGCCGCTCCGACAGGAACCTCGGGTTGGGGTCGACGCCCTCGCCCATCGGGTGGCGGCCCATGTGCTCGACGCCGCCCGCGATCGCCACGTCGTACGCGCCGAACGCGATGCCGCCCGCGACCGTGGTCACCGCGGTCATCGCGCCCGCGCACATGCGGTCGATCGCGTAGCCCGGCACGGTCTTGGGCAGCCCGGCCAGCACCGCCGCCGAGCGGCCGATGGTCAGGCCCTGGTCGCCGATCTGGGTGGTCGCGGCGATCGCGACCTCGTCCACGCGCTCCGGCGGCAGTCCCGGGTTGCGCCGGATCAGCTCGCGGATGACGCGTACGACCAGGTCGTCTGCGCGGGTCTCCGCGTACATGCCCTTGGGCCCGGACCGGCCGAAAGGTGTGCGTACGCCGTCGACGAACACGACGTCACGAGAGGAAGGCACGGATTCGCTCCTCGTTGCTCGGCAGTTACCGCGCCTATGCTACTCGCCAGTAACCACGCCGCAGACGAGCACGGTCGCCAGCAGCGCGTAGAGCGTCACGGTCGCCGGCTCCCACAGATGAGCACGCGCCCCGACCAGGGCCCCGACCGCCACAACCGCGCCCACCTGGAGCCCGGGACTCGCACGGAGCGCCGCCCCCGCACGGAGCGCCGCCCCCGCACGGAGTGCCGTGCCCGCGTCGGGTGTCGCGCTCGCGCGGAGCGTCGGGCTTTTTCGCCGACGCGCGAGCCGGTCGGGGTCCCACGGATCACCAGGTGATCCACCCGGCCGGCCGCCACGCGCCGGCTGCCCCCACGCCTCACGTGCCCACCAGATCGCGAAGCACACGCCCGCCGCCGAACCCACCAGCGCCAGCCCCTCGGTGACCTGGCCCAGGGCGTGGGCGAGGTCGTACAGGCCCGACTCGCGGAACGGGCGCGGCACCGTACAGCCGAGCAGCAGCGTCACCGCCCACCCGGAGCCGACGCCGAGCCTGCTGAGGGCCCGCAGCGGCGTGCCGGGCGGGGGCGCGTACAGCTCGTGCTCGCGTCTGCGCACGGCCCGCGTCCGCGCGCCCCAGACGGCCTGGGTGACCGCCAGCGCGGGCAGCGTGGCGAGGAAGAGCGTGAGCGCCAGTACGGCCAGCGGCAGGGTCTCCTTGCCCGCCGGAGCCCGTTCGGCGAGCGATTGGGAGAAGGCGATCAGTGCGAGCGAGCAGGAGAGCGTGACGATCGCGGTCCGGCGCGCGGCGCGGGCCCGAGCGCGCAATCCGGTCATCGCCAGGGCGCCGGGAGGGGGTGCAACCTCGGTCATGCTGGTCATGATGTCGTCACAGGGCGTAACTGTGCTCTGAATTCCGGTCTTTTGGATGGAGCCCTAGATGAGACCGAAATCCCCGTCCTGACCGAGATCAGCGCGGTCATGTGCGGCATTTGTTGGCTTTGGGTCGGCCGTGTGTCGTTACGGTGCGTATGGGAATGAGCCAGGTGAGTGGCCATGTACAGGCAACTCGCGGTCATACCCTCCGGGGGGTTCTATGAAACAGAAGATCGGAGTTGTGACACCAGCTTATTTGTGAGCATCCTGTGAAATTTCCGGACAAGTGGTGGTGGAGTCTGTTAGGAAAGGTCGCGGTCCAGATTCGTATTAGAGAGGTTCCATCGTGGCGCGCGACGAGAACGACAGGCCATATGAGGATGGGCAGGGAAGGTCGCTGAACCCGGATTTGACCGGCGACGTTCTGTCCCCGCGGTGGAGCACGGATGACACCGACGAGCAGCCGGCCATCGTGGTCTCGGGCAACGAGACCTACATCCTCCCGCCGGACAGGGGCGCGCCCGAGCTGTACACCCCGCATGCCGAGGGTCAGCACCGCGTTGAGAGCATCGAGGGTGACGGCCCGCTTTACACCGGTGACGCGCCCAGTGGCGCCCTCTATGGGGACTCGCTCTACCCGGGCGGTGACCAGCTCTACACCGGCGACGCGCCCAGTGGCTCGGTTTACACCGGTGATGCGCCCAGTGGTTCGCTCTACACCGGCGACGCCGCCAGTGGTCCGCTCTATTCCGGCGACGCGCCGCTTTACACCGGTGACGCGCCCAGCGGTCCGCTCTACACCGGTGACCAGCCGAGCGACGCCTACCTGCCCATCGACAAGAGCTACGAGTCCCCGTACGACGATGAGGAGCCCGAGGCGCCCAAGCGTGGCTTCCTCGGCTCCGGCTGGACCGACGACAGCTCCCACGGTGGCGGCCACCAGGCCGACGGCGACAGGGAGGTGCGCCGCCGTACCAAGGTGCTGCTCATGGCGGCCGTCGCGGTCGTCGTGCTCGGCGCGGGGGCCGGCTGGATGCTGACCGGCACGTCGTCCGACGACCCGTGCGCCGGCGCGAAGTGCGCCAGCGCCGAGCAGGCGAACAGGCCCGCCGCCTCTCCCACGGAGTCGGACGCGAGCGAGGACGCGGAGGAGCCGGTCGCCGATCCCACGGACACCGACACCACGGAGCCGACCACGTCGCAGAGCCCTCGCCCGACCGCCGCCAAGGTGCGCGCCACCCGTACGCCCACGCCCCGGGCCACCCGCACGCGCATCGGCCAGCCGACCGCCAAGCCGAGCAGCCGGACCACCAGGGCGCCGCAGGAGACCATCAAGGACACCGACACCGACACCGCGACCTCGCAGCCGTCGGCCAAGCAGGAGACCAGCCAGCCGACGCAGGCGGTCCAGACGCAGGCTCCGGCGCCGGCCCCGACGCAGAGCAGCAAGGGTCTGTTCGACATCCTTTTCCCCTGGTCCTGATGCCTTTCGGTGGCGGCTTCCTGTCGCGCCGGCCCGGAGACGTGTAAGGATGCGGACCCAGGTGTCGGTCTGGCACACTGGAAACCGCTTTCCTGGAGGTCTCGTGGTCACGCTGGAAGACGTCGCCAAGCAGGCGGGCGTCTCGCTCGCGACCGCCTCGCGGGTGCTCAACGGCAGCACCCGCCAGGTGGGCGCCGACCTGCGAGCGCGAGTCGAGCGGGCCGCGTACGAGCTCGGCTACCGCGCCAACATCGCGGCGCAGACGTTGGCCCGCGGGGCGAGCAACGTCATCGGCATCGTGGTACACGACCTGACCGACCCCTATTTCGCCGCGCTGGCCGACGGCGCGATGCGGGCCGCGGCCGGCGAGAACCTGCTGGTCATGGTGGGCACCACGCACCGCGATCCCGGCCAGGAGATCGCCTACGTCGCGACGCTGAACGCCCAGCGCGTGCGCGCCGTCCTGCTGGTCGGCTCCCGGGTCGCCGATCCCGGCGTGACCGAACGGCTCCGAGCAGAGCTGGACCGCTACCAGGCCAGCGGCGGGCGGGTCGCCTGCGTGGGCCAGGACCTGCTCGGCGTCGACACGGTCGCGCCCGCCAACTACGAGGGCGCCGCCGCGCTGGCCCGCTCGCTGGCCGAACTCGGCCACACCCGCTTCGCCATCCTGGCCGGGCCGCCGCACCTGATGACCGCCCGCGACCGGTGCGCCGGATTCGCCTCGGCACTCGCCGAACTCGGCCTGCCGGAGCCGCGCGTCATCCAGGGCCCCTTCGACCGCGACGGCGGCTACCGGGCGGCTCAGGAGACGGGCGACGCGACGTGCGTGTTCGCCGTCAACGACGTGATGGCCGTGGGGGCGCTCGCCGCGTACCGGGAGCGGGGGGTCCGGGTGCCGGACGACGTGTCGGTGGCCGGCTTCGACGACATCGCGACGCTACGGGACCAGGTGCCCGCGCTGACCACGGTACGGCTGCCGCTGCAGGACATGGGCGCCCGCGCCCTTGAGCTGGCGCTGGCGGCGGGGGAGGAGCCGACGGTGGAGCAGGTGGCGGGCGAGGTGGTGTTGCGGGCGAGCGTGCGGGCGGTGCGGTGAGTTCGCGCTTCCCGTAAGGGGCGCTTGCGAAGGGGTCCAGGGACAAGGGTGTCTCCGAAGGGGAGGCGCTGCACAGGCGGTACGGTCGCTCGGGAGGGCACGATGAAACTGGCGGTCAGCACGCTCGGGATGCCGGGCGACGGGCTCGACAGGGCGATCGAGGTGGCGACCGGGCAGGGTTGCCAGGGCCTGGAGCTGCGGTTGCACCCCGACACCGGCGTACACCGGGGCCTGTCGGCGGCCGAGCGGTCGTCGGTGCGGGAACGGGTCGAAGCAGCCGGTCTGGAAATATCCGCGCTAGCCGGATATGTCGGCGTATGCGAGCCGGGCCCCGATGAGCCCCTCGTCGAGGCGCTCATCGCGGACCTGACGCTCGCCGCCGACCTCGGCGCCCCGGGCGTCCGGGTGTTCCCGCGCGGCGACGACCCCACGATCGGAGCACGCAGGCTCAAAGCCGTCTCCGGTACGGCCGCCGAACTGGGCCTGCGAGTCCTCGTCGAAACCCACGACCAGATGGCCACCGGCGCGGCCGTCGCCCGGCTGCTCGACGAAGCGGCCTGCCCCGAGACGGCCGGAGCGCTCTGGGACCTGCTCCACCCTTGGCGTCACGGCGAGTCCCCAGCCGACACCCTGGCCCTGCTCGGCCCGTACCTCGCCTACGTCCAGGTCAAGGACGCGGTCTCCGCCCAGGACACCACACCGGTGCCGATGTGGACCGGCACGGTACCGCTGGACGAGTCCGGCGAACTGCTGCGCGCGTGGGGCTACTCGGGCTGGGTGTCACTCGAGTGGGAGCGCACCTGGTATCCCCAGGTCGCCCCGGTGGAGGAGATACTGCCTGGGGCCGCCGAATGGGTGCGGCGTTTCCGAAGGGAGTAGCCAGTGAGGGACAAGGTGCTGGTCGTCGGCATGGACGGGCTGCGCTTCGACCGCCTGCTCGCGGTGGGGCCACCGGAATTGACCAGACTGATGTCCGGAGGCGCGTACGGAACGAGCCTCCTCCCGTACGGAGAGGCCGCGGCTCCTCGCACCGAGTCCCCCGGCGAGATCGTCCCCGAGGCCACCGCCTCCACAGCCGCCTCCACAGCCGCCTCCACAGCCGCCTCCACCGCCTCCGCCGCCTCCGCCGCCGAGCCCACCGGCCCCAGCGGGCTCGCCGAGCACGCCGAGCACGGTGTCGGGGCGCGCGGTGAGCTCGATTCGCGGAGTGCCGTCCGTGCCATCAGATCCCGGACCGACTCCGGGCCCGGGTGGTCGTCGATCGCGACCGGGGTGTGGCCCGACAAACACGGCGTCGTCGACAACGCGTTCACCCACCAACAGTTCGCGAAATATCCTGACTTCTTGACCCGCGCCAAGGCGGCCCGCCCCGACCTGGTCACCGCGGCGTTCTTCTCCTGGGCGGCGCTGGCGGAGCACGGCGCGTTCGGCCCGGCCATCGACACCCGCTTCGTCCTCGATGGCTACACGGTCGACTGGCCGATCGCCGACAAGCAGGTCATCGAGGCCGCCGAGCGTCACCTCGCGAGTAAGGGTGCCGACCTCACGTTCGTGTACCTGGGCGAGACCGACGAGGTGGCCCACGACCTCGGCCCGCACTGCCCCGAATACACCGAGGCGCTACGAACCCAGGACGCCTACCTGAGCCGTCTCCTCGACGCGATCCGGGGCCGGCGGACGTTCGCCGACGAGCGCTGGACCGTGCTGGTCACCACCGACCACGGCCACGTCGACGGCGGCGGCCACGGCGGCACCTCCGTCGAGGAGCGCACGGTCTTCGTCATCGCCGCCCATCTCGGCGAGGACCTGGGCGGCGCCGACCTCGGCGGCCCGAGGTTGGTGGACGTCGGCCCGACCGCGCTCGCCCTGCTCGGCATCGAGCCCGACCCCGCCTGGGGCCTCGACGGCATGCTCCTGGAGGTGTGAGCGACGCCACAGTTCATCAAGTGTTGAATTCTTTGCCGCGAAGCGTGAGACTCGTTACGAGAAGCTGAACGGTGGGGGTACGCCCAATGAAGACGGCACTGGACTTTTCCGAGATCGACGGCGGCATGCTGGCCGAAGTAGGTGGCAAGGCGGCCAACCTCGGTGAGCTGACCCGAGCCGGGCTCCCGGTCCCGCCCGGCTGGGTGCTCACCACCGAGGCGTACCACGAGGTGGCCCAGGCGGCGGGCCTGGACGACGTCATCGCGACCGGCGGCCCAGGGCTCGCGCAGGCCGCCAGGGCCCGGCTGCTGGAGGCCCCGATCCCCGAGGCCATCGCCCAGTCGATCCGCGAGGCGTACACCACGCTGAGCAAGGCCGTACGGACGCCAAGAGAGATCGTGTCCGCGGACGGCGCACCGAAGGAGGCCGCGTCCAAGAGCGCCACGTCGGCCCATGCCGCGCCGACGGACGCGCCGACGGACGCAGTGCCGGTCGCGGTGCGGTCGTCGGCTACGGCGGAGGATCTGCCGTTCGCCAGTTTCGCCGGGCAGCAGGACACCTACCTCAACGTCGTCGGCGCCGACGACGTGCTCGACGCCGTACGGCGCTGCTGGGCCTCGCTCTGGACCGACCGCGCCGTCGTCTACCGCGACTCCAACGGCATCGACCACGCCTCCGTACGGCTGGCGGTGGTCGTCCAGGTCATGGTCGACTCGCGTACGGCGGGCGTGATGTTCACCGCGAACCCGCTCACCGGACGCAGGCACGAGGCCGTCATCGACGCGAACCCCGGCCTGGGCGAGGCCGTGGTGTCCGGTGCCGTCAACCCCGACCGGTTCGTGGTCGACGCGGCGAGCGGCGAGATCCTCGACCGGCACACGGGCGACAAGCGGCTGGCGATCCGCGCCCTGCCCGGCGGCGGCACCGAACGCGTCGAGTCCGCCCACGACGGCCTCTGCCTGACCGACGAGCAGGTACGCGACCTGTCCGCGCTCGGCACGCGCGTCGAGGACCACTACGGCGCGCCGCAGGACACCGAGTGGGCCATCGACGCCGGCGGCACGCTCTGGCTCACCCAGGCGAGGCCGATCACCACGCTGTACCCGCTGCCCGAGACCACCAGGGAGGGCCTGCGGGCCTACTTCTCGCTCAATGTCGCCCAGGGCGTCATGGGCCCGCTCACCCCGATGGGCCTGTCCGCGTTCAAGCTGATCAGCGCGGGCGCCGCGGGACTGTTCGGTTATGGTCCGGAGCGGGCGCGGGATGGGGCCGCGTTCATGTTCGAGTCGGGACAGCGCCTCTGGCTGGACCTCACCACGGCCCTGCGCAGCCGGATGGGCCGGGTGATCCTGCCGCGTGCACTGACGATGGGCGAGGCCAGGGCCGCGGCGTTGCTGACGGACCTGTTCGCGGACCCCCGGTTCTCGATGATCCACACCTCGCGCCGCCCGTTCCTCCGCGCGGTGGCGCACTTCGCCCGCCGTGTGCATGCCCCGACGCGGGTGCTACAGGCGCTCACCAGGCCCACCAGGGCGCTCGCCTACACCAGGCGGCTCGGCGAGGATCTGGACCGGCGACTGCGGGTGCCCGGCTCCGCCACACCCGTCCAGCGTCTCGACCACGCGGAGCGGATGCTCAGCGGCACATTCCCGGTGATCATCTCGCTCATGCCGATCGCGATCACCGGTTATGGCCTGTTCGGGCTGGCCGCGAAGCTGTCCGGCCTGTCCATCAGCGACATGCAGGACGTGCTCCGCAGCGTCCCCAACAACCCGACCACCGAGATGGACCTCGAACTCTGGGCGCTGGCGATGCGGATCGAGCCGGAACCGTTCAGGAACGAGCCGGTGAGTGAGCTCGTACGCCGCTTCAGAGCCGCCGAACTGCCCCCGAAGGCCCAGCGAGGAATCACCGCTTTTCTGGATAAGTACGGGCATCGCGGGGTCGCCGAGATCGATCTGGGGCTCCCGCGCTGGTCCGAGGACCCGACGCACATCCTCGGCGTACTGGCCAACTACCTGCGCATGGAGGACGGCGGCGACCTCGCGCCCGACAAGATGTTCGCGAGGGGAGCGGCCGAGGCCGAGGCGGCCGTCGCGCGGATCGTGGCGACGGCCCGCCGCAAGGGCGCGCTCCGGGGCACTGTCGCCCGGTTCGGGCTGCGGCGCACCAGGATGTTCGCGGGGGTGCGGGAGATGCCGAAGTTCTACGCGGTGCAGACCCTGGCCGCGGTACGACGGAGCCTGCTCGTCGTCGGCGCGCACCTGGTGACCACCGGCGTGCTGGAGAGGGCGGACGACGTGTTCTTCCTGCGGATCGAGGAGGCGCGGTCGGCGCTGGGCGGAGGCGATCTGCGTGAGCTGGTGATCGAGCGGCGGGCGGCCTACGAGCGGGAGTCACGCCGCAGGCACGTGCCCAGGATCGTGCTGTCGGACGGCACCGAGCCCGAGGCGCTGTCATCCGTCGCCGCGGAGGGGGCGCTGATCGGCAGCGCCGCGTCCGCGGGCACGGTCACCGGCCCCGCCAGGGTGGTGCTCGACCCGGTCGGGGCACACCTGGAGCCGGGCGAGATCCTGGTCTGCCCGTCGACCGACCCCGGCTGGACGCCGCTGTTCCTCACGGCGGGCGGGCTGGTGATGGAGATGGGCGGCGCCATGTCGCACGGCGCGGTGGTGGCCCGCGAGTACGGCATCCCGGCGGTGGTCGGCGTCCCGGACGCCACCCACCGCATCGTCACCGGTCAGGAGATCACGGTGAACGGAGCCGCGGGCACGGTGACGATCACCGAGCCTGAGCCGGGTGCTGACAACGAGGACGCGGCAAAGGACGAACCGGCCACCAGCCCGGCCTGACCCACAGCGGCCAGGCCGGCCACGGCCGGGGCGTTACGGGGCGCCGGTCACCACCTGGGCGTAGCGGCGCTTCATGGTGGCCACCACCTCGTCCGGGTCGGCGGCCCAGATGTCGGCGTTGAAGATCTCCACTTCGACGTCTCCCGTGTACCCGGCCTCGGCCACGGCACGGGTGATCGGCGGGAAGTCGATCACTCCGTCGCCCATCATCCCCCGCCCCAGCAGCACGTCCGCCGGAAGCGGCTGCAGGAAGTCGCACACCTGGTACGACGCGATCCGCCTGCCCGCCCTGGCGATCTCCTCGAACAGCCGCGGGTCCCACCACACGTGGAAGGTGTCGACCACCACCCCGACCTGCTCCTCCGGATACGGCAGGCACAGGTCGACCGCCTGGGCCAGTGTCGACAGGACGGCCCTGTCGGCGCAGTACATCGGATGCAGCGGCTCCAGCGCCAGCTTGACGCCCCGCTCACCGGCGTACGGGGCCAGCACCTCCAGCGCCTCGGCCACCTGCTCGCGCGCCCCGGCCAGATCGCGCGAGAACAGGGGGGCCCGCCCCTCGGCGTCTGGCTCGCCCGGCAGCGGTTCGCCCGGTCTGACGCCCGGGAGGCCGCCGACGACCATGACCAGGCAGGCAGCTCCCAGCTCCGCGGCCTCATCGATGGCCCGCCGGTTGTCGTCGAGCGCCGCCTGCCGCGCACTGCCCGCCGCGCCGCTGGGCACTCGACCGGCTGCGCCGCTGGGCACGCGACCGGCCGTGCCGCTCGCCGGATCGCCGGGGGTCGTGAGGAAGCCGCCACGGCACAGCGACGACACGCGCAGCCCGGCGTCGCGGACCAGCTTGACGCTCTCGGCCAGCCCCTGTTCGGCCACCTCCTCGCGCCACAGCCCCACGGCCTCCAGGCCATGCCGTACGCAGCCCTCGACGGCCTCCGCCACCGACCACCGCTTGGTCGTCCGCTGGTTGAGTGCGAGGCTCACAGCCCGTTCACCGCCAGCAACGCCTTCATCCTCCGTACGGCCAGCTCCTGGTCGGCCAGCAGCCCGGCCTGGTCGGCGAGGCGGAACACCTCCGACAGGTGGACCAGCGAGCGGGCCGACTGGGCGCCGTTCACCATGGCGAACGCGTCCTGGTGGCCGTTCAGCCAGGCCAGGAAGACGATGCCGGTCTTGTAGTTGTACGTCGGCGACTCGAAGATCTTCCGGGACAGAGGCACGGTCGGCGCCAAGATCTCATCGTAAAGTGCGAAATTTCGGGTGGCCTCTGCGCCGGTGCCCTGTTCGGCCGCGTCCAGTGCCCGCAACGCCGCGGCCGCCGCCGGAGCGATCGCGTCGAAGATGCCCAGCAGCGCGTGCGACCCCGACTTGATCAACGACGGGTAGTTGAAGTCGTCCCCGGTATAAAGCCGGACCCCCGCGGGCAACGCGGCCCGCAGCCCCACCTCGTGCTCCTCGTCGAGCAGGGACACCTTCACCCCGTCCACCATCGAGGCGTGGGCGTGGATCAGCTCCAGGAACGACTCCGTGGCCGTGCCCACATCCGGCGAGCCCCAGTAACCGGCCAACTGCGGGTCGAACATCTCGCCCAGCCAGTGCAGGATCACCGGCCGGTCGGCCCGCCCGAGCAGCTCTCCGTACACCTGGTGGTAGTCCTTGGGCCCGCTCGCCACCCGCGCGAGCTGCCGCGAGGCCATGATGATCACCCCGGCGCCCGCCGTCTGCACGGTCTCCACCTGCTCCGTATAGGCAGCGGTGATCGCGCGCAGGTCGGCCGCGTCGGGGGCGTGGTCGGTGCCCGCGCCGCAGGCCACCAGCGCGGCGGGGTCGCCGAACGAGCGGGCCTCGTCGGCGCTGCGCCGGATGAGCTCCTTCGTGGCGGCCCAGTCCAGGCCCATGTTGCGCTGGGCGGTGTCCATGGCGTCGGCGACGCGCAGGCCGTGCGACCACAGGTGCCTGCGGAACCGGAGCGTGGCGTCCCAGTCGACGGCGGCGGGGGAGCCGGGCGTGTTGTCGCCGAGCGGGTCGGCCACCACGTGCGCGGCCGCGTACACGACGCGGCCGGCCGCCGGCTGCTCGACGACGGGCCAGGTCACAGGCTCACGCAGGGTGTACGAGCCGCCGGGCAGGTCGATGTTCACAGGTGGGGCACCTCGATCCGGCGGCCCTCGGCGGAGGAGCGCAGGCCCAGCTCGGCGAGCTGCACGCCGCGCGCGCCCGAGGCGAAGTCGTTCGGGAACGGCGCGTCCTCGCACACGTGGCGGATGAACTGCTCCCACTGGATCTTGAAGCCGTTGTCGAAGTCGGCGTTGTCCGGCACTTCCTGCCAGCCCTCGCGGAAGCGGGCCGTGGCGGGCAGGTCGGGGTTCCAGACCGGCTTGGGGGTGGCGGCGCGGTGCTGGAAGCGGCAGTTGCGCAGTCCCGCGACCGCGCTGCCGTGCGTGCCGTCCACCTGGAACTCCACCAGCTCGTCGCGGTTGACGCGGACGGTCCAGGAGGAGTTGATCTGGGCGATCACGCCGCCCGCCAGCTCGAAGATGCCGTACGCGGCGTCGTCGGCGGTGGCCGCGTAGACCTTGCCCTGCTCGTCGACCCGCTGGGGAACGTGCGTCACGGCCTTGGCGTAGACGGACTCGACGCGGCCGAACAGGTTCTCCATCACGTAGTGCCAGTGCGGGAACATGTCGAGCACGATGCCGCCGCCGTCCTCGGCACGGTAGTTCCACGACGGCCGCTGGGCCTCCTGCCAGTCGCCCTCGAACACCCAGTAGCCGAACTCACCCCGCACCGAGAGGATCTGGCCGAAGAAGCCGCCGTCGATGAGGCGCTTCAGCTTGAGCAGGCCCGGCAGGAACAGCTTGTCCTGCACCACGCCGTTCTTGACGCCCTTGGCCTCGGCCGCCTCGGCCAGCGCGACCGCCTCCTGGACGGACTCGGCCGTGGGCTTCTCGGCGTAGATGTGCTTGCCCGCCTCGATGGCCTTGAGCACCGCCTTCACCCTGGCACCCGTGACCTGGGCGTCGAAGTAGATGAGGTTGTCGTCGTCGGCCAGGGCCGCGTCGAGGTCAGTGGTGTAGCGGGAAATATGGTGATCGGCAGCGATCTTGGAAAGCTTGTCCGAGCTCCTGCCCACCAGGACCGGCCTGAGCTTGACCCGGCTGCCGTCGGAGAGGACCACTCCGCCCTGCTCGTTGATGGCCAGAACCGAGCGGACCAGGTGCTGGCGGTAGCCCATCCGGCCGGTGACGCCGTTCATCACGACGCCGATGGTGCGCACGCTCATGAGGATCCTTTCACGGAAAGCGCTTTCCCGAACGGTAAGGCCGCCCCCGTGGGGGCGTCAAGTGGGCCGTACCTAGAGCTCGCCCTTGGTTTCCAGCCGGGCCAGTGCCTTGGCGAGCGGATGGGCGGTGAGGGAGAGCTGCCATTCGCGGGCGCCGAGCCCGCGCAGCCGGGCGGTCACGGCGTCGTCGGTGATCTCTTCCGGCGGCTCCCAGGTGAGCCTGCGCACCGCGTCGGGCTGCAGCAGATTCTCCGTGGGCATGCGATGCTCGTCGGCGAGCGCGGCCACGACGGCGCGGGCGGCGGCGAGCCGTTTGGCCGCCGCCGGATCGCGGTCGGCCCAGCGGTTGGCCGGGGGCGGCCCGTCGCCGGGCGTGCTCGGCTGCGGAAGCTCGGATTCGGGCAGCCCGCGCGCCCTGCTCACCGCGGCCAGCCAGTCGGTCATGTGCCTGCGCGCGCTGCGTCCGGTGAACGCCGAGATCTCGGTGAGCGCCTTCTTGGTGCGTGGCACCTCCAGCGCGGCCGTGACGATCGCCGAGTCGGGCAGCACCCGGCCGGGCGCCAGGTCGCTCTCGCGGGCGATGCGGTCGCGCATGGTCCACAGCTCACGCACGATCGCCAGCGCCCGCATGTTGCGTACCTTGTGGATGCCCGACGTACGGCGCCACGGATCGGAGCGGGGGACCGGCGGCGGGGTGTTGAGCACGGTGGCGAACTCCTCGCGTGCCCACTCCAGCTTGCCGCTCTCCACCAGCTCCTCGTAGAGCACGTCGCGGAGCTCGACCAGCACCTCGACGTCGAGCGCGGCGTAGCGCAGCCAGTCTTCGGGCAGCGGCCTGGTCGACCAGTCGGCCGCCGAGTGGCCCTTCTCCAGCCGCAGCCCCAGCACGGTCTCGACCATCGTGCCGAGCCCCACCCGCTCGTAGCCGAGCAACCGGCCCGCCAGCTCGGTGTCGAACATGTCACGCGGCCTGAACCCGACCTCCAGCAGGCACGCCAGATCCTGCGATGCGGCGTGCAGCACGATCTCCGCGCCCGACACGGCCTCGTCCAGCTCCGACAGGTCGGGGCAGGCGATCGGGTCGATCAGCGCGCTGCCCGCGCCCACCCGGCGCAGTTGCACCAGGTACGCGCGGTTGCCGTAGCGGTAGCCGGAGGCCCGCTCGGCGTCGACCGCGACGGGACCGGTGCCGGCCCCGAAGGCCTCGACGACGCGCGCCAAAGACGCGGCATCCTCGACGACCTGCGGGATGCCTTCACGCGGCTCCAGCAGTGGGACGACGGTTCGTTCTTCTGTCATGAGTTCACCGACCTCATGACCCTTGTGCGGTATTGACTGGTGCCCTCACTTCGTACGGTCACTCTCCGGATCTTCACGTCGGCGTGGCATGGCGGCCACGTCGGGAGGGAGCGGTGGGATCCCGGCCGCCAGGCACATGAGATCGCACCAGGCGGCCACGTGGCCGGAGAGATCCTCATGCGCGGGCGACCAGGACGCCCTCAGCTCTAGCTCGGTGGTGACCGGATCTTCGGCCTTGTTGCCGAACCCCTCGGACACGGCTCTAGTCACGGTACCGCCAGCGGCGGAGTAGTCGGCCTGATGGGCCTCGAGCGCTTCGGTGAGCCAGCTCCACGCGACGGGGCCGAGCAGGGGGTCGGAGGTGATCTCCGGCTCCATGTCGGCCCTGACGTAGGCGACCAGCCGGAACGGACCCTCCCAGCCGCGCTGGCCGTCGGGGTCGAAGAGCAGGATCAGCCTGCCGACCGCGAGTTCGTCGTCCTCGCGGTAGACCGAGGCGCCGATCGCGGCCGCGAAGGGGGCCAGCCGCTGGGGCGCGGGCAGGTCTTCGAGCTCGATCTCCGGCCGGACCTCGGCCTGACGCAGGCTTTCGACCGCGCGCCTGAAGGAGGCGGGGGCCGGTGGCTGCTCACCGAGGGTCATAGCCGAAGCGTAGGTCGAAGACGGGCGGAAGGGGACCACGGGGGTGCTCATAGTTCGCGATCAAACCGATGCCATAGCTAGCTGACGGACCGGCAGAGCGATCCCGCCGAGGATGGTCGTGTGGCCGCGGTCGGCGCGGGCCCACTCCGGGCACTCGCCCGGCTCGTGCCCATCGAGACACGGAGGTTGCTCGAACAGCCGCTCGCCGGCGCAGGGAGCGCAGTGCTCACTGCGGTGTCCTGGGGAACCCCACAACGCGGTCATCGCACCGGAGCCTTTCTTCGGGTCGTCGCTCCGACGTTGGCACGGCACGATGACAATTCGCCGCAACGCGCTCGGCGTGTCCCGAAAGTGGATGCTGAATCGATGCCGCGCGGTGGCTTGGCCAACTTTTGGTCCAGACGAGACCGGCTTTCTGGTCGCCCATGGGGTGTGGACGACCCGTGTGCGCCGCCGATGCCGAGCCGACCGGTAAACATCCATCTGGCTATCTGATCATGATTTGGCCCAATCAATGCATACTTTTCCGACACCTCGCACCGGTGGCCGGACCGGCGCGAGGTCATGGCACCCTTGGAGGGTGAATCTCGCCGACTCAGCGTTCCTGCGGGCCTGCCGCCGCCAGCCCACTCCGCACACCCCGGTCTGGTACATGCGGATGGCAGGGCGCTCGCTGCCCGAATACCTGAAGGTCCGCGAGGGCGTGCCGATGCTCACCGCGTGCGCGACGCCCGACCTCATCGTCGAGATCACCCTGCAGCCCGTCCGCCGCTACGGCGTCGACGCGGCCATCTTCTTCAGCGACATCGTCGTGCCGCTCAAGGCCATCGGCGTCGACCTCGACATCAAGCCGGGAGTCGGCCCGGTCGTGGCCGACCCGATCCGCGACGCCGCCGGGATCGAGGCGCTGCGCCCGCTGGAGCCCGGCGACGTGCCCTACGTGACCGAGGCGATCGAGGCGCTGACCGGCGAGCTGGGCGCCACGCCGCTGATCGGCTTCGCGGGCGCGCCGTTCACGCTCGGCGCCTACCTCATCGAGGGCGGCCCGTCCAGGAACCACGACCGCACCAAGGCCATGATGTACGGCGAACCGGCGCTGTGGCACGCGCTGATGGACCGGCTCAGCACCATCGTCCTGGAGCACCTGCGCGTCCAGGTCCGGGCCGGGGCGTCGGCCGTCCAGCTGTTCGACTCGTGGGTGGGCGCGGTGGCCCCCGACGACTACCGCGAGTTCGTGCTGCCCCACACGCGTCGCATCTTCGACGGGCTGGCCGACCTCGACGTGCCGCGCATCCACTTCGGCGTGGGCACCGGCGAGCTGCTGAGCCTGCTCGGCGAGGCCGGGGCCGACGTGGTGGGCGTCGACTGGCGGGTGCCGCTCGACGAGGCCGCCCGCCGCGTGGGGCCGGGCAAGGCGCTGCAGGGCAACCTCGACCCCGCCCTCCTGCTGGCCCCGTGGGAGGTCGTCGAGCGCAAGGCCCGCGAGGTGCTGCGCCGTGGCGAGGCGGCCGAGGGCCACGTCTTCAACCTCGGTCACGGCGTGCTGCCCTCGACCGACCCCGACCAGCTCAAGCGGCTGACCGACCTGGTTCACGAAGCCTGAGTCTCCGCCGGGGCCGCCGCCGGGCGCGCCGGGCGGCGGCGCCGTACGAGGAAGACCGGCAGGGCGATCAGGGGCACGACCACGATCAGCCACGGCAGCAGCGCGCCGACGACCGTCAGCGCGACCTTCACGAACCCGACCAGCGCCGCCCATCCCACCTTCAGGCCGCCGAGGAAGCCGGCCGGCTCCTCTGACGGCTCCTCCACGACCGCGACGGGGCCAACCAGCCTGAGCGTGAGCGTGGCCATGCCGACCTGGGTGGCCAGCTCCTTCTGCTGGGCCTGCAGCGACTCCAGGTCGGCCTCGCGGCCGGAGATCTCCCGCTCGACCTGCAGGACCTGGCCGATCGTGTCGGCCTTCTTCAGCAGCGTGCGCAGCGAGTCGAGCGCCTGCTGCGCCGACTTCAACCGGCTGTTGACGTCGGCCACCTGCAGCGTGACGTCCTGGGTGCCCTGCTGGAGCGACAACTGCTTGCCGAGGTTCTTGCCGAGCGCGGTGACCACCTCGCCGTAGCGGGCGGGCGGGATCTTGAACTCCAGCATGGCGCTGGCCTCGCTGCCCTCGGCGGAGTTCGACTCCTCCTTCGACAGGTAGCCGCCGGCCGTGGTGACGATCTGCTTGGCCTGGAGCGCCGCCCCCGTGACCTCCTTGGCCCGTACGGTCATGCTCGCCGTGTAGATGACCTGGCGGTCCTCCTGGGTCACTTTGACGTTCGAGGCGATGTTCTCGGCGGATTTGGCGGCCGGCTGCCTTTGTGCGGTGGACGCGCTGTCCTGGGCGGCATTCGACTCCCCGCTCTGGCCGGACGCCGCCTCGGGCGCCGCCGCTGCCGGGGCTATGGCCCGTTCTGAGGTGGACGACCCACTACCACCGCAGCCTGACAGGACCAGGACCGCGCAGGCGGCCGTTAACGCTACGCCGAACCGGAATCTCTCCATGAACATAAGACGAGCGGCGACTCGGGCGGGTTTGACCGCGGGCGTCACGGTCCGGTCACGCGCCCCCGGCGAGGGAGCGCCGTCGCCTGGAGGAGGAGCGCCGGGAGCGTAGCGACCAGAGCGACGGGGGAAGGCGGCGGCGTGAGGCGACCGAGCCCGCCGAACGGAGTGAGGCCATAAACAGGTAGCGTCAGGGGGTGGCAGGTAAACAGGCGCACGTGGTCGTCATCGGGGGCGGGATCTCCGGGCTGGCCGCCGCGTGGCACCTCAAGCAGGGCGCGGGCGAGCGCGTGAAGGTGACCGTGCTGGAAGGCAGCCCGCGCATCGGCGGCAAGCTGCTCGTCTCAGAGGTCGCGGGCGTCAACATCGACGCGGGCGCGGAGGCCATGCTGGCCAGACGGCCCGAGGGCAAGGAGCTCGCCAAGGCCGTCGGGCTCGGCGACGACCTGGTGGACCCCGGCGTCACCCGCGCCGCCATCTACACCCGGGGCGCGCTGCGGCCGATGCCCAAGGGGCAGGTCATGGGCGTGCCCGCCGACCTCATGGAACTGGCGAAATCCGGCATCGTGTCGCCCGGCGGGCTGGCCCGCGTGCCGCTCGACCAGATCCTGCCCGCCACCCTGGTACGCACCGACGTCTCCGTAGCCTCCTACATCCGGGCCAGGATGGGCGGCGAGGTGCTCGACCGGCTGGTCGAGCCGCTGCTCGGCGGCGTCTACGCGGGCCGGGCCGACCGGCTGTCGCTGGAGGCCACGATGCCGGGGATCGCCGCCGCCGCGCGCGCCGAGCGTTCGCTGCTCACGGTGACCAGGCAGATCGTGGAGGAGGCGCCCCGGGACGCGGGACCCGTCTTCACCTCGCTCAGGACCGGGCTCGGCAGCCTGCCGGAAGCGGTCGCCAAGGCGTCGGGCGCCGACGTCAGGACCGGCGTCACCGTACGCGAGCTGCACCGCACTGAACACGGCTGGCGGATCGTGACCGGCCCCGTGCCGAGACCCGAGGTCATCGACGCGGACGCGGTGATCATCGCCACGCCGGGAGCCGCCGCCGCCAGGCTGCTGCGGGCCGAGGTGCCCAAGGCGGCGAGCGAGCTGGACCGGATCGACTACGCCAGCATGGCCATCGTCACCCTCGCCTACGCCGTCGACGCCTTCCCCACACCGCCGACGGGCAGCGGCTACCTCGTCCCGCCGGTCGAGGGGCGGCCGGTCAAGGCGGTCACGTTCAGCTCGGTCAAGTGGCCGCACCTGGCGGGCGACCTGGTGCTGGTGCGCTGCTCCATCGGCCGGATCGGCGAGGAACAACTGCTCCAGCGCGACGACTCCGAGCTCGTCTCGCTGGCCACGGCCGAGATGGGCGGCGTGATGAGCGTACGCGGGCTGCCGGTCGACACCCGGGTGTCGCGCTGGGGCGGGGCGCTGCCGCAGTACAACGTCGGCCACCTCGACCGGGTGGCCCGCATCCGCGCGGCGGTCGCCGGGCAACCCGGGCTGGCGGTGTGCGGGGCGGCCTACGACGGGCTCGGCATCCCCGCGTGCGTCTCCACCGCGCGTACGGCCGCGGCCCGGATTCTGGACCACCTCTCGCCGGAAGGACAATGGACTCATGACTGAAGGCGCACCGCGGCCGAAGGCCCGCGATCTGAACCAGGTGATCCGCTACACGATGTGGTCCGTCTTCAAGGCGACCGACCCGTGTCCCGACAACCGCGAGAACATGATCGGCGAGGTCGTCGACCTGCTGGAGGAGGCGGCGCTGAAGGACGTCGTCACCCGCGGTCTCTACGACGTGGCGGGGTTCCGGGCCGACGCCGACTACATGTTCTGGTGGCACGCGCCGACGGCCGAGGACCTGCAGGACGTCTACTCCCGCTTCCGCCGCACCGCGCTCGGCCGCCACAGCGCGCCGGTCTGGTCGGCGATGGCGCTGCACCGGCCGGCCGAGTTCAACAAGTCACACATCCCGGCCTTCCTGGCCGAGGAGGAGCCGCGTCCCTACGTGAGCGTCTACCCGTTCGTCCGCTCGCTGGAGTGGTACCTGCTCGACGACGCCGAGCGGCGGGCGATGCTGGCCGAGCACGGTCACATGGCGCGTGACTATCCGGACGTCCGGGCCAACACGGTGTCGTGCTTCGCGCTGAACGACTACGAGTGGATGCTGGCGTTCGAGGCCGACGAGCTGCACCGGATCGTCGACCTGATGCGTCATCTGCGGGGGGCCAAGGCGCGCGAGCACACGCGCATCGAGGTGCCGTTCTACACCGGCGTGCGCAAGCCCGTCCAGGAGCTCATCACGGCGCTGCCGTAACCACTCTCGTCACTGCCGCCCCAAGTTGGGGATCCAACTGAATTGATCTACCGCCTCTTGTCACAATCATGGGAATTCCCTTGCCTGTGCGGTGCGAGCGAGGGTGTCACGTTCCAAGGGGGCGGGCGGAGTGCGGCGGTCGGAAGGGCACGGCTCTGGGCGACACGCGGCGGAACGGTCCACCACGCCTCCGCCGGGCCTGCGCGGCGACGCCGCGACCAGCGAGCGCCCATCCGCTCGGCGACCCCGGGACCGCACGCTCTTCGAACCCCCCGAGCGGCCTCCGCCGGGCCGTCGCACGCTCTTCGAACCCTCCGAGCGGCGTGCGGCGGTCTCCGCGTACGGGCCGCCGCCGAGGTCCCGGCGGGCTGGGCGGCGGCGCCGTCCCCAGGCCCGGCGTCTGTGGGAACGGCGTCCGTGGGCCGTGGGGCTGTCCGCGGGGGCGGCGGTGCTGGCAGGTGTGACCTTGTGGCTGCTCGGCACGGACGGCACGCCGGCGCCCCGATCGGACGCGAGCCGTATTTTTGAAGACGCGCGCCCATCCGGAGGTACGAGTTCCGGCAGCGGCTCGGCCGGGGACGGTGGTTCGGGAACGCCGGACCTCGCGCGGGGCGGCACGACCCGCATCCCGATGAGCGTCGTCCCGACCCCGGCGAGCACCCCTCGCTCCGGAGGCGCCCCGCCCTCGGGCGGCTCGAAGAACGGCACCCCGGCCTCAGCAGGCACGCCCGCCTCGGCCGGCACCCCGGCCTCAGCAGGCGCCACGGCGGGTTTCGTCACAGGAGGCGACCCCCAGGCTGAAGCGCCCCTGGACACCGGCGCCGTCGACCCGTCGACGGGAGACGACCCGTCCGACTACAAGGCCGACGGTCCCTCGACACACACCGACCAGGAGGCGGCCGAGTACTTCCGCACCCACTGGCCCCCGGACGACAAGGCGGCCAGACGTCTCAAGGACATCCGCAGCGTGGGCGGATATCTCCGCATATACACCGACCTTCCGGAGTCGGCCGGCAACTCCAGCCAGGCCATCACGCTGTGCGAACGCGGCCTGCAGTACCTGAGGGAGAGCGGAGAGCCGAACCCGATCGTCTTCGTCCAGGCCAAGTTCGGTGAGAACGGCAACCCGGTCCTGGCCAACATCCTCGGCCCCGCCGACAAGACCTGCCGCGTCACCCACCCCGAACCCGACTAGCCAACCCGTCCGCACCAGGGAAGACGACCGGCTCCCGGCTCGTTTGGGTTTGTGTGATCGACATTTTCCGGAGCGGGCGAGGGGGCCTTTCGTGAGCGAGATCAAACGGGCACTGGTGATGGGCGGCGGCGGGGTCGCCGGGATCGCGTGGACCACCGGCGTGCTGGCCGCCCTGGCCGCCGGCGGACTGGACGTGGCCGGCTCCGCTGCCAAGATCATCGGCACCTCGGCGGGATCCGCCGTCGCCGCGCAGGTCACCAGCGGCCTGTCGCTCCCCGAACTCCTCGAACGCCAGACCAACCCCGCCCTCCAGGCCCCCGAGCTCCCGAGCGGCGTGCCCATGGACCAGTTGTGGGCCACCCTCCAGAAGATCTACGAGAGCACGGCGGACCCGGCCGAGCAGCGGGCCAGGGTCGGTGCGATGGCTCTGGCCACGGACACCGTCAGCGAAGCCGAACGCCGCAAGGTGATCGAGGCGCGCCTGCCCGTTCACGGCTGGCCGGACCGCGACCTCGTCATCGTGGCCGTGGAGGCGGTCACGGGCGAGCCCGCCCTGTTCAGGCCCGGCTCGGGCGTGGCGCTGGTCGACGCGGTGGCGGCGAGTTGCGCGGTTCCGGGTGTCTGGCCCCCGGTGACGATCGACGGTGTGCGCTATGTCGACGGCGGTGTGCGTTCGACGACCAACGCCGACCTCGCCTCCGGCTACGACCGGATCCTCATCCTCGCGCCGATGCCCGAACTCCTCCCCGGCTTCGAGGCGGTGGGCGGCCAGATCGAGGTGATCGAGCCCGACGAGGCGTCAGTGGCGGCGGCCGGCGCCGACCCGCTCGACCCCGAGGTGCGCGGCGTCAGCGCCGAGGCCGGATACGCCCAGGGCGCCGCGCTCGTCGACTGCGTCGCCGCGCTGTGGACGTGACGAAGACGTCGGTCCTCAGCGTGCTTTCCCGTCTCTTCAGCGTGCTTTCCCGTCTCCTCGGGGTGCTTTCCTGACCGAAGGGATCTCTTCAAGGTGCTTCTCTGGCCGCGGGCAGCCTCGACCGGGCGCTCGGCGGGAGCGCCCGGTCAGCGCACTCGCGTGCGGGTCTTGAAGCACACTTCGCACCGCTGGGTGACGATGCGGCCGATGGCCTCGATCGTGAGCCAGCGGTGGCGAAGATGAACAAGATTCACAGCCGTGTTCTTACCCGCCCCGCAGGATCGACACGTGGTGTCGCCGGTTGTTCACGCACTGGGTTCGAGCCGCAGGGACACGGAGTTGATGCAGTAACGGTCGTCCGTCGGTGTGGCGTACCCCTCGCCGTGGAAGACGTGCCCCAGGTGCGAGTCGCAGCGCGCGCATCGCACCTCGGTCCGCGTCATGCCGAGGCTGGAGTCCTCGATCAGCCGGACCGCGTCCGACTCCGACGGCTGGAAGAAACTCGGCCACCCGCAGTGTGACTCGAACTTCGTGTCCGACCTGAACAGCTCAGCCCCGCACGCCCGGCAGGAGTAGACGCCCTCGGTCTTCGTGTCGACGTACTCGCCGGTGAACGGGCGCTCCGTGCCCGCCTCCCTGAGCACGCGGAACTCATCGGGAGAGAGCTGGATCCGCCACTCGGCATCGCTCTTGACCACCTTTTCCATGCTTCCAGCGTACGAGATCCGGCAAAAAGAGATCTCCGTTGGGTGAAGCATCCCTTCTGGGACTAATTCGCGTCTTTGACGACAAGGGGGTGTCGTCACCCCCTGCCCAGAGGTGAGATCACTCGCCGGATCGTCTGGGCGGCACAGCCCACGCCCGTGCTGGCGCCGCCGACGATCCGAAAACCGGCCGGGTGGCGCGCCAGCGCCCGGAACGGTGCTGAGTGATCTTTAGGTCCGTCCCGTCGAGCCCCCGGTCCCGCCACCGCGGCGGCTCCGGGCCGGGCCGCCTCATCCAGATCAACCTGAAATCTTTGTTTTTCTTTACGGCAGGCACGGTGAGCCCCACCCGCCTTACGGGGCCGGGGTCTGTCCAGGGGCACGCTCCTCCGGTGGAGCGGGCTGGGCGCCGTTACGTGCGCATGCTTGGCCGGGTTCCGTGGTCGATGCTCGCCTTACCCGATTCGTTGCAGGGCCTTCTCCCGGCGTTCGGCCACGCTGGAACCCGACTCCCGGCGGGCCATCCGGCGCAGGACGACCGGCGCGAGCAGCAGGCCGAGTACGGCCCAGGCCCCGAGCACTCCGATGGTCTCCAGGTGCCGCCAGGATTCGCCGATCTCGACGGTGACCGCGCCGCCGGGCAGCAGGGCCGAGCGCATGCCCAGGCCGAGCCAGTAGATCGGGAAGGCCTGGGCGATCCACTGCACCCACTCCGGCAGCACCGTGAGCGGGTAGAAGATTCCGGAGATCGCGATCATGCCGAGGATCGGGAGAGTGAGCAAGCCCTGGCTGCGCGCGCTGACGAACACCGATCCCAGCACCGCGCCGATCGGCAGAGTCGCCACCAGCCCCAGCGCCAGCACCCAGCTCAGGGTCAGCCAGGAGCCGGGGTCGCCGATCGCGAGGCCGGAAACGAGGAACATGCCGGGAATCAGAAAGATCGCAAGGTCGACCAGCAGACCACCGGACACCGAGACGATCTTGCCGAGCAGATAACCCACCATTCCGTTCGGTGTTGCCTTCGCCCGCAGGAGGGTCCCGTCCTCACGGTCGGCGGTGAGCTGCTGGCTCATGCTCATCATGGACATCGCGGCGTTCATGCCGAGGATGCTCGGCAGCGCCAGGGTACCGAGGGAGAACCCGCTCTGCCCGAACGACACGTCTCGCAGGAAGAACG
This sequence comes from Nonomuraea sp. NPDC026600, assembly GCF_040638335.1. Taxonomy (NCBI): domain Bacteria; kingdom Bacillati; phylum Actinomycetota; class Actinomycetes; order Streptosporangiales; family Streptosporangiaceae; genus Nonomuraea; species Nonomuraea sp. NPDC026600. The sequence goes on along the minus strand of NZ_JBEZYD010000012.1, from coordinate 236,680 downwards.
TGGTGATCAACATCAACGTGGGCCAGAAAAAGTGGTTGACGAGATCACCGGCGTTGGTGAGCGACTGCCGCAGCTCGATCAGACCGCGGGACCAGCCCGCACGCCATGCCATCGCGGTCGGACTCATCGGGCTACCTCTTCCGTGGCCGCTGTCTCATTTGGGGTGGATTCCGCCTGGCGCACCAGGGAGAGGTAGGTGTCCTCCAGCGAGGCCCGGGTGACCTCGAGGTTCTCGATCGCCTCGCCGTACTGCTCGAACAGGTCGAACGCCAGCCGGGTCGACTTGGTGGTCGACTGCCGGAAGCTCTGCCCGTCGCGAGTCCAGCGCACTTCGTCCTGACCGGCGATCTGCCGGGCGAGTTCCGCCGCCGTGCCGTCCGCGATGATCTGCCCTCCGTCGAGGACCAGGATGCGGTCGGCGAGTTTCTCGGCCTCGTTCAGGTCGTGGGTGGTGAGCAGGATCGTGGTCTCTCCCGCCGCGGCGAGGCCTTCGACGAGTTCGTGGAAACCACGCCGGGCCACCGGGTCGAGCCCGGCGGTGGGCTCGTCGAGGAACACCAGCTCGGGGCGGCCAACGAGACCGATCGCCACATCCAGCCGGCGCCGCTGCCCGCCGGAGAGCATCCTGACCTTCTTGTCCGCCTGTCCGGTCAGGCCGACCGCCGCGACGAGCTGATCCGCGTTCCACGGCCGTTTGATCATCTTGGTGGAGTAGGCGGCGTAGTACGAGCCGAGATGCTCCAGCAGCTCGCGGACCCGCCATTTGCCATGGTCACGCCAGGACTGCAGGACGATCCCCACCCGCGCCCGCCAATGCTCGCCGGCGTGTGCCGGATCGGTGCCGAGCACCTCGACCCGGCCTGCCGACCGCATCCGGAAACCTTCCATGATCTCGATCGAGGTGGTCTTTCCGGCCCCGTTCGGCCCGAGCAGGCACAGCACCTCGCCGTGATGCGCCCGGAAGTTCACGTCACGCAGGACGTCGGTCGTGCCGTAGCGCATACGCAGGCCGTCGACCTCGAGCACGACTTCGCTCGTCGCCATCGTTTCGCCTTTCGTGTGGTTGGGGTGGTCTTCTTCGCGCGGTGAAGCTCGCGTAAGCAACCATAGTTGACTAATTTGAAGTTAGTCAACGCGGGTTGCTTGGCGCTCGTCTCAGCCCTTCAACGCGGATGGTCGTGCCGTCACGTCGCGGCGCTCGGCCACCTCCGCCGGGGGAGCGTTTCCCTGGATAGACCCCAGCCCCGTAGGGCGGGTGGGGCTCACCTGGCCTGCCGTACAAGATCGAAAAAGAACGAGCGGGTAGGTTGGGGGCATGGCGTCGCCGTTTGTTGAGCTTGAGGTGGGGGAGCGGACCGTTAAGGTCACAAATCCCGACAAGGTGTACTTTCCGGAGATCGGGGCGACCAAGCGCGAGCTCGTCGAGTACTACGTGAGCGTCGGCGACGGCGCCCTGCGCGCGCTGAAGGACCGGCCGACCAACCTGAAACGCCACCCCGACGGGGTGCACAGTCCGGCGATCTACCAGAAGCGGATGCCGCCCAAGCATCCCGACTGGCTCCAGACCGTGACCGTCACGTTCCCCAGCGGGCGCCAGGCCGACTCGTTGCGCGTCACCGAGGTGGCCGCCATCGCCTACTGCGCGAACCTCGGCACCATCGACTTCCACCCCTGGCAGGTGCGCGCCGCCGACACCGAACACCCCGACGAGCTGCGCATCGACCTCGACCCGCAGCCCGGCCTGGAGTTCGACGCCGCGCGCAAGGCCGCGTTCCTGACCCGCGAGGTGCTGGACGAGCTGGGGATGACCGCCTTCGTGAAGACCTCGGGGAACCGCGGCGTGCACATCGCCGTGCGGATCGAGCCGCGCTGGGACTTCGTCCAGGTGCGGTACGCGGGCATCGCCCTGGCCAGGGCCGTCGAGGCGCGGGACCCCGGCCTGGTCACGACCGCCTGGTGGAAGGAGGAACGCGGCGAACGGGTCTTCATCGACTTCAACCAGAACGCCCGCGACCGCACCATAGCCAGCGCCTACTCCGTCAGGGCCAGGCCGGACGCCACCGTCTCCACCCCGCTCACCTGGGACGAACTGGCGGACGCCGACCCGCGCGACTTCGACATCCGCACCGTCCCGGCCCGCTTCGCCAAGCTGGGCGACGTCCACGCCGCCATCGACGACCAGGCGTACTCGCTCGACACCCTGCTAGAGCGGTTCCACGACGACGAACGCGGCGACATGCCCTATCCCCCCAACTATCCGAAGATGCCCGGCGAGCCCAAGCGCGTGCAGCCCAGCAAGGCCAGGGACAGCGACCAAGGCTGATCTGTAAGTGGTCACTGGCTGTAGGTGACTTTCGTGGTTCGCCGACTCGGACAAAACGCTGAGTAAGTGACTGATTTCACTTCGGTCTCATTACTTGACTGTTAGTCTAATAGTTCGCGAGGCTCTCCTTCTATCTCGGGGCGTGACAACCGATTCGGAGCCTTGTAATGACAAGAGCGCGACGTCTCGCAGCCGCCGGAGCCTTGGCTGCCTTCGTGGCCGGTGGCGTGAGCATGGCGGCGGGCATCGGAACCGCTTCAGCCGCCACGCGGGACGAGCCGAACGCGGCGGCCACCTGCCTGCTGCCCATCCTGCCGTGCGAGGTTCAGCCGTCGCTCACGGTGCCTGACCTGCCCATCCCCAACCTGCTCGACGGCAGGTCGAGCGAGCCCGCGCCGGACGACTCGTGGTCGCCGCCCGGTGAGCCGGAGCCCTCCAAGGAACCGGACCGGCCGTGGAAGCCGGTCGACGAGGACGAGCGCCGGATGCCGCAGGGCCATCCCGAGACGGGTGCGGGCGGGCTGGTGCCCGAGCCGCCGGTGTGGCCGTTCGCGGCGGGTGGCGTCGCGCTGCTCGCCGGGGCCGGGCTGACCGGGTTCGCCGTGCGGCGCGGCAAGGGCGCGGAGGGCGCGGAGGACGCGGAGAGGATGGCGCCGGCGGGCCAGCGGTGACGCAGGCGGCCCGGCCTCGACGCGCTCGGCGGCGCTCACGGGCGCCTGGCCTGAGGTGGCGCGGGCAGGCCGGCATGAAAGGGGCGCGGAGCAGGCGGTGCGACGGTGGCGTGGGCGAGGCGGGAGTGACGGGACGGTGAGCCGGGTGGCCGGGTCGAAGGCGATCTGGGCCGGGGCGAGTGTGGCCTCGCTGACCGGGGTGCTGCTGATCGGGTTCGGGATCAACGGCATGCTCGGCGGTGGCGAGTCCGAGCCCGTGGCGGCCGCCGGGCCCCGGGCGCTCAAGGCCACCGGTCTGCCGTCGCTGGACGTGCCGCTCGACAAGGTCGCCAAGCCGATGAAGGCCGCGCGGCCCATGGCCGTCTACATCCCCTCGATCGGCGTGTCGGCGCCGCTGATGGAGCTCGGGCTCGACGCCGCCGGAGCGATCCAGAACCCGCCCTTCGACCCGCCGAACCTGGCCGGCTGGTACCGCTACGGCGCCGTCCCCGGCGGGCGCGGCGCCGCCGTGATCACCGGTCACCTCGACACGAAGAACGGCCCGGCTGTGTTCGCGAGCCTCAAGAACGTCAAACGCGGCGAACAGGTGCAGGTGCTGCGGGCCGACCGGTCCGTGGCCGTGTTCGTGGTGGACCGGGTCGAGCACACGCCGAAGAAGAGCTTCCCGGCCAAGAAGGTGTACGGGAAGATCAACTACCCGGGGCTCCGGCTGGTGACCTGCGGGGGGACCTTTGACCGGCAGGCGCACAGCTATCGCGACAACACCATCGTGTTCGCCCACCTGGCGGCGCCGTACTATCCGAAAGGCTAGGGATCGCGGGGGAGGCCGAGGGCGCGTTCGGCGATGATGTTCAGCTGGACCTCGGCGGTGCCGCCGCCGATGGTGAACGCCCGGGTGGTCAGGATCATCCGTGACCAGCGGGCGTTCGACGGGTCGAGCGACCAGCAGTACTCGGAGATGGCCTGGGCGTGGCGCATGCCAAGGAGTTTGCGCACGCTGGGAGCCGTTCCCGGGTCGGCGCCCGAGAGCTGGGAGAGCGTCACGCGCAGGCCGAGCGCCGAGATGGCCTGGCCCTCCGCCCAGAGGCGGCCCGCCTGTTCGCGCTGGGACTGCCGGAGGCCGGGCAGCTTGCCGATGAGTTCGATCATGTCGGTGTGCTGGGAGCCGGGGCCCCAGGAGTCGCCGAGCGCGACCCGTTCGTGCGACAGCGTGTCGCGGGCCACCCGCCAGCCGCCGTCGACCTCGCCGACCACCAGGTCATCGGGTACGAAGACGTCATCCAGGAACACCTCGTTGAAGATCTCCTCGCCGTTGATCTCCTTGAGCGGCCTGACGGTGATGCCCGGCGTGGACATGTCCACCAGGAAGTAAGTGATGCCCTCATGCTTGGATTTTTCGGGAGATGTCCGCGCCAGACATATCCCGAAATGTGCGTACTGGGCGAGAGAGGTCCAGATTTTCTGGCCCGTCAGGGACCAGCCGCCTTCCACCCGCGTCGCCTTCGTCGACAGGCCCGCCAGGTCGGAGCCCGCGCCCGGCTCGCTGAAGAGCTGGCACCACACGATCTCGCCGGTGAACGTCCTGGGCAGGAAGCGTTCCGCCTGCTCGGGGGTGCCGTACTTGACGATGGACGGCACGGCCCAGGCCGCGATGCCGAGGTTCGGGCGGTTGAGGTCGCGGAACTCCTGATGGATGATCACCTGCTCCAGTGGTGACGCCGCCCGCCCCCACGGCTTCGGGAGGAAGGGCATGATCCACCCCTCCCGGGCGAACCTCGCCGGCCTGTCTCCCCGCTCCATCGCCCGCAGGGACGCCGCCTCGGCCCGGATCGCGTCCCGTACGTCCGCCGCCTCCTCCGGAAGATCGGGCTCCATCCGCCGCCGCACCCCCGCCACGGCCAGCCCGGCCACCTTCTCGGCCCACTCGCCCGGGTCGTCGGCCAGCATCCTGTCGGACAGGGCCCTGCGGTAGTAGCGATGGGCGTCGTGCTCGTAGGTGTAGCCGATGCCGCCGAGCACCTGGATCGCGTCGGCCGCGCACCGTACGGCCGCATCGGGCCCCAGCACCGCCGCCACCCCGACCGCCAACCGCGCCTCATCGTCAACAATCCACGATCGCGAACTGTCTGCGGTTGGCGGGTTTCTGACGCCGGCGCCTGGGGCGGGGATCGTCTCGTCCAGGGCCCTGGCCGCGTCCCAGACGGCGGCGCGTGCCTGCTCCAGCGCCACCAGCGCCGCCGCCACCCGATGCTTGACCCCCTGGAACTGCCCGATCGGCCGCCCGAACTGCTCCCGCACCTTGGCGTACTCGGCGGCCGTTGCCACGGCCCACGCCCCCACCCCGCACGCGTCCGCGCCCAGCAGCACAGCGGCCACCTCACGCACCGGCACGGCACCGAGCGGCCGCTTCCGCGCCCCGGCGAACCCCACGATCGAGCACACGGCCCGGTCCAGATCCACGCCCTCGAACGGCTCGGCGGTGACGTCTTCGCGCTCGAACAACGACCACTCCCCGTCCCCGACGGGCAGCAGGAAGACATCGGCCTCGGCGGACCCCAGCGCGAGCAGCGTGTCGCCGCCGGCCGTACCGTGCAGGGCGACCGCCGCCGTGAGCGACCCGCCGGCGAGGCCGCTGAGCAGGTCCGTCGACCCCGAGGACCGCGCGAGCACCGCGGAGGCGAGCACGGTCGGCAGGTAGGCGCCGGGCACGCGCCGCTCGCCGAGCACCTCCAGCGCCACGGCCAGCTCCAGCAGCCCGTAGCCCTGCCCGCCGTACTCCTCGGGCAGGTGCAGCCCGAGCACGCCCTGCTCGGCCAGCGCCTGATGGCTCATGTCCCGCTCGGCCTGCCCGCGTACGGAGGTGGCCAGCGCCTGGTGTTCCTCGGTCAGCCCGATGCCCATGCCACCGAATCTAGAACCTTATTCGGTAGATCTCCAGAGGTAGCGACTGGGGGGTCAGGACGGCGGGTCCTCGGAGGCGGGCATCGTGAAGAATCTCAGGAACATCGGCCGCGCGCCCGGCGACGCGTCGTCCGGCGCGCGGCTGAATCTGGACAGCAGTTCCATGTACGCCTCGAAGAACTCGTCGATTTCTTCCCGGGTCAGGTGGGTGAGCCCGCGGGACGCCTTCGCCCACTCGCCGTAGCGCCGATGGTCTCTGAAGAAGCGCCGGGCGAGTTCCAGCTCCTCCTCGACCTTGAACTCGGTGATCTCGTCGAGGAGCTGCTGCGACTCCTCGTCCAGCTCATCCGCCGAGGGCCACCTCAGGTCGCGGCTGATCTGCCGCCACCAGCGCTCCCTTCCGTTCGAGCGCTCGGGGATGTCCTCGATGAATCCGTTCTGCTCAAGCTGGCGCAGGTGATAGCTGAGCGTCCCGGTGTTCTCGCCGAGCGCCCGGCTGAGCGTGGTGGACGTGGCCGGGCCGTGAATGCCGAGATGCTGCAGGATCCGCTGTCGCAGCGGATGGCCGAGCGCCTTGAGCGCGCCTGGATCACTGAGCTGCCGGATCGCCGGTCTGTTCGCCACGTTGCGAGCCTACAACCCCTTGCCCCGGAATTGCAGAACTTTCGCTGCAGCATTTCTTCTGCAATACTCCGTCGCGGTTGATCCCCGATGCCACCACGAGGGGACATAAGCACGGGAGTGAACGAGGATGACACCAGAGCACGCATCGAGACGGCGCTCATTCGCCGCCGGACTCATGGCCCTGTGCGTGCTCCTGCTGATCGCCATCGGCGCGATCAGGGACACCACCCCCACCGCGGTGAGCCCGGCCGACGCTCCCGAACGGGAGTTCAGCGCGCAGCGGGCCTTCACCCAGGTCGAGCGCTTCGCCGTCGAACCCCACCCCGTCGGCACGGCCGAGCACACCCGGGTCCGCGACTACCTGGTCGGCGAGTTGCGACGGCTGGGCCTGCGGCCCGAAGTGCACGAGGCGGTGGGCGTCTCACCGATCGACGAGCAGGGCGACCCCGTCACCGCCGGGCGTGTCTTCAACATCGTCACCGTGATACCCGGGACCGCTCCCACCGGCCGGGTCTTCGTCACCGCTCACTACGACTCGGTCCCCGAGGGACCGGGCGCCAACGACGACGGCGCCGGTACGGCGAGCGCGATCGAGACGGCCAGGGCGCTGGTCGCGGACGGCACCCGGTTGCGCAACGACGTCGTGTTCCTCATCACCGACGGCGAGGAGGCCGGGCTCCTGGGCTCGGAGGCGTTCGTCGCACAGCACCCGCTCGCGAAGGGGCGGAGCGTGGTGCTCAACAACGAGGCGCGCGGGGCCAAGGGGCCGGTGCTGATGTTCCGGAGCACGGAGTCGAACTCCGGCCTGATCTCCATGTTCGGATCGGCGGCGCCTATGCCCGTGGCCGACTCCGTGTACGCCGAGCTGATGAAACTGCTCAACAACGACACCGACTTCACCGCCTTCGAACCCGGCGGGATGGCCGTGCTCGACTCCGCCTACGCCAACGCGGGCACCCTGTACCACAGCGTTCTCGACGACCCCGCGCACGTCGATCTCGCGGCACTGCAGCAGATGGGCGACAACACGCTGGCGCTCGTGCGCGCGTTCGGCGGCACCGACCTGGCGCGACTGACCACCGGGCACGACCTGGTCTACTTCAACGTCCCGCCCGGTCTGCTGGTCCGCTATCCGGTCTGGGCGGCTTCCCTGCTCGGCGCCGTCGCCCTGCTGGCGGCGCTGGCACTGATCTTCCTGGCCCGCCGCCGGGGCCTGGTCACCCTGCGGCGCACGCTCCTCGGCACCGCGCTCGCCCTGATCCCGATCGGACTCGCGGTGGGCGTCGGTCTCTACTTCTGGGACCTGCTCAAGGTCATCCGGCCCGAACTCAGCGGAACCGCCACCACGACGCCGTATCAGCCGGAGCTGTTCTGGCTCGCCGTCGTGATGCTCGCGGGCACGATCCTGGTCGCGTGGTACGCGCTGCTGCGCCGTCGCGTCGGCACCGCCGAACTGGCTCTGGGCATGCTGACCTGGGCGGCCCTGATCGGCCTCGGACTCGGCCTCGTGTCGCCCGGAGCCTCGCACCTCGCCGCCTGGCCCGCCTTGGGTGCGGCGCTGGGCGGGCTGGCCGCACTCCGCTGCCCGCCGCGGTGGCGCGTGCTCATCCTCGCCGCCGGTCTCGTGCCGGCCGCCCTGATCCTGCTGCCCAGCGCGTGGAACACCCTGCCGACGGGCCTGCAGTACGCGGGCTACGCCCCCATGCCACTGGTGATCCTGTTCGGCGGCCTCCTGCTGCCGCTGATCGAGACGGTCTGGCCGCGCCGGCGTTCCCCGCTGATCCCGCTGACCGCGCTGGTCGTCTCGATCACCCTGGTGGCGGCGGGCCTGCTGGTCGAGCCGATCGACAAGGAGCACCCGCGCCGAACCAGCCTGGCGTACGGCCTCGACGCGGACACCGGCAAGGCCGTCTGGCTGACCTCGAAATCGCCCGACCAGTGGGCCCGCCGCTATGGCGGCGCCGACGCGACCGGCCGGCCGCCGGCGGAGCTGTGGGGCGGGTCCAAGCTCCTCAGCCCGGCGAAGGCCGCCGCGCTGCCGGCGCCCTCGCTGCGGGTGCTCGCGGACACTACTCGGGAGGGCGTACGAACCCTGCGCGTCCGGATCCACTCCGAGCGCGGAGCGAACACGGTCGGTCTGCGGGTGGACGGGGACACCGCGACGGTACGTTCGCTGACCGTCGAGGGCCGCTCCATCACGGCCGGTCCGGCGGGATTCGTCTTCCGCGCCCCGGGACCGGCGGGAGTCGAGGTGTCGCTGGCCGTCGAGGTTCCCGGCGACAAGATCCGGCTGCGGGTCACCGATGTGAGCCCGAACCCCCGTGAGATGTCCGCACTTCCGGGCTTCATCACCCCACCGGACTGGCTGTTCCTCGGCGACACCAAGATCTCCGTCACCAAGCTCTACGCCCTTTGACGATGGAGCAAGGCCGTTCGGGCCGCCGGGAATGCGAGCACCGCGACGGCGGACAAGGCGAGAGCGGCGGCCTGAAGCGTGAGCTGCACCCCGTAGTCGATGTCTTGTGTGGGAAACAACTGGCTCAGGTAGACCGCGTTGTGCACCCCCACCGACATCCACAACGCCCCCGTCCGCGCCCGAGCCGCCCCGCACAGCAGCCCGAGCGCGATGGCCATCACGACATAGAGCAGCTTCTCCGCGATCCCCGAGGCAGGGCTCTGCGACAGGATGTGGATCGAGCCGAAGGACAGCGTGGTGACCGCCAGGACGGCGCGCGGGCTCAGCCGGTCGGACAGCGTGTCGTACAGATGCCCGCGGAACAGCAGTTCCTCCGGGAACGAGGCTTTCAGCGCGATCACGACGATGGCGAGCGGGATCATGAGGGGTGGGACGTCCGCGGGCGGCAGCCAGGTCGCCGCACCCACCCAGACCGAGACGGCGTTGGCCCCGAGCAGGGCGGCCATGCCCACCACCATGCCGAGCACCGCCTGGGGCAGGGCCCACCAGCTCAAGGTGATCCGGAGGCCGGACCACGGGCGGTGGCCCACGAAGCGCCGGTAGGCGTAGACGAGCAGGAGCACCAGCACCGTGATCAACGGCGCCACCGCCTCGGAGCCGCCGAACAGGACGTTGCTGATCGCCATGACTCCGAACGTGGCCGCGAACAGCATCGCGATCGTGACCAGGACAGCACCAAGAATTCGCATGGCGGCACGCTAGGGCCCATACATCGGCGCGCACATCGAGCGCGCGGTAGATCCGGACATGACCGAAGTACGGTGCCGCTGGGGGGATGCCCCGGAGACCGGCATCCGCGTAGGGTCCGCAGATGTGATGTTTCGCGACCCGGACCGGCCGGGTCTGCTCTCGGTGGTGTTCTGGACGCTGTTCGCGACGGTCCTGGTCGGCGGTGTCGGCACCACCGGCGAATGGCCGCGCCTCGCACTCTTCTCCGGCTTGATGGTGCTGGTGGGGGCGATGTGGCTGATCATGCCGTGGAGCCCCGCCGCGAGCACGGTGCGCAAGTTGGCCGCGCCGGCGCTGCTGGTGATGGTCACGTTCATCGGCCAGGTCCTGAACGGATGGCATATCGCGCTGATGTTCGCCGCGATCGTGAACCTCGCCTTCGTGTACGCCATGCGCACCGCCATCGTGATCACGGTGATCTACCTGCTCTTCGTGGGCGCGCCGCTCCCGCTGCTGTTCGACGTGAGCTGGCTCCAAGTGCTCAACCAGTTGATACCGGTGACGCTGCTCGCCGTCTTCTCTCTGTCCATGACCGCCGCCCTGCTGGAAGCCAGGCAGCAGCGCGCGGAGGCGCAGCGCCTGATCGAGCGGATCAGGGAGCTGGCGGTGGCCGAGGAACGCGCCCGCATGGCCAGGGACATGCACGACTCGATCGGACACCAGCTCACCGTGATCAAGGTGAACCTGGAGAACGCCGAGCGCTACCGCGAACGGCATCCCGAGCTGATCTGGGAGGAAGTACGCCAGGCCAAGGAGATGACCGTCCGGGCGCTGGCCGAGGCGCGGCGCTGGGTGCGCGCGCTGCGTCCGCTCGCGCTGGACGGCCAGGTCGGCAGCACCGCGCTCGGCCAGTTGGCCCGGTCCTTCGAGGGGGCCGGGGTCGAGGTCAGCTTCACGGTCGACGGGATCGAACGCCGCATCGACCCCGACTCCGAGCTGGTCCTCTACCGCGTACTCCAGGAGGGGTTCACCAACGCGCTGCGGCACGCCGAGGCCCGCCAGGTGCGCGCCCGCCTGGATTTCGGCGAGGATCGGGTGGTGCTGGTGATCGGTGATGACGGCAAGGGCGCGGTGGACACGGCCGGGTTCGGCCTGTCCTCGCTGGCCGAACGCGTGCGGGCCATCGGTGGCAGCTTCCGGGCGGCCAACGCGCGCGACGGTGGGTTCGAGCTGCGGGCCGAGGTGCCGGTGGCCCGGCCATGATCCGCGTGCTGCTCGCGGACGACCAGGAACTCATGCGCCGGGGGCTGCGCAAGCTGCTGGAGATCGAGGACGGGATCGAGGTGGTGGGCGAGGCCGCCGACGGCTGGGAGGCGCTGGCCGCCGTGCCGCGCTGCGCGCCCGATGTGGTGCTCGTCGACGCCAGGATGCCGCGGATGGACGGGGTCGAGCTGACCGCCCGGCTCGCCGCCGAGCACCCGCGCGTCGCCGCGCTGATGCTCAGCACCTTCGAGGAGGACGCGTACATCTTCGGCGCGCTGCGCGCCGGAGCCCGCGGGTACCTGCTGAAGGACTGCTCTCCCGAGGAGCTGATCGCCGGGATCCGCAAGGCGTACGAGGGCGAGACCGTGCTCGACGGACCGGTGGCCACCCGGCTCGTGGCCGAGCTGCGCGGGTGGCCGCGCGGCTCGGCGAGCCCGTTTCGCGGCCAGGAGCGCCTGTCGAGCCGGGAACTCGAGGTGGCCAGGATGATCGCGGTGGGCGCGACGAACCGGGAGATAGCCGCCCGGCTGTTCATCACCGAGGGCACAGCGAAGAACCATGTGTCGAGCATGCTGCGCAAACTCGGGCTACGCGACCGCACCCAACTAGCCCTGCACCTGTCCGGCTCGTGAGCGGCTGCCTCAGGAGGCTGTCTCAGGAGTCGCCGAACTCCAGGTCCAGCGCCCGGGTGAAGTCGGCCACCGCCTCCTCGTGCCGCTCCATCTCCTGTAGGACCTCCCCGCGCACCCGGTAGGCCCAGGTGTAGTTCTCGTCCAGCTCGATCGCCCGGTCCAGGTCCCGCACCGCCCCCTCGTTGTCGCCCATCTCGCTGAGGACCGCGCCACGGCTGCCCAGCGCGCGGTCGTTCTCCGGGTCGAGTTCGATGGCCCGGTTCAGGTCGGACAGGGCCTCGTCGTAGCGGTCGACCATGCGCAGCGCCTCGCCGCGCCTGCTGAACGCCCGTATGTACTCGGGCTCCACCTCCAGTGCCTTGGCGTAGTCGTCGATGGCCTCGGAGTACAGGTGCATGCGCTGGTAGAGGTCGCCTCTGGCCAGCCACGAGTACGCGATCCCCTCGTTCAGGGCGATGATCTTCGCGTGCTCCTCCAGTGCCTCGTCCAGACGGTCGAGATCGGCCAGAGTGTCCGCCTTGGCCTCCAGGATCCACAGCGACTCGGGCGAGAGGGTCAGCGCGTGTTCGAAGTCGGCCATGGCTTCCTCCAGGCGGCCGAGCGCGGCGTACGTCTGGCCGCGCGAGCCCAGGGCGTACGCGCTGTCCGACTCCAGCCGCACCGCCTCGTCGAAGTCGGACAGGGCGGCCTCGTAGCGTTCGATGATGCGATGGCTCTCACCCCGCAGCCGCCAGGCTCGGGCATTGTCCGGTACGAGCGCGATCGACTCCGTAAGGTCGGCGATGGCGGCGTCGTGTCTTGACAGTGCGATGTACGACTCGGCCCGGCTGCGCAGCACCGAGGCGCGAGACTGCGCGGCAGCCTCGGAAAGCTCCGGCTTTTCGTTGATCCCCTCGCTCATGAAGGGAATCTATCCAACTAAATCTGGATGATGGCCGCCTTTTCCCGGGTGTATGCGAGGACGGAGTCGTGCCCGTAGCCGCTGTCCTTCACGCCGCCGAAAGGCAGCCCCGGCGGCATCTGCCGGAAGGTGTTCACCCAGACCGTCCCGCTCCGCAGATCACGGATGAACCTGTGGGCGCGGCCCAGGTCACGCGTCCACAGACCGGCCGCCAGCCCGTACGGCGAGTCGTTGGCGATCGTCAGCGCCTCCTCGTCCGTGTCGAACGGGATCGCCACCGCCACGGGCCCGAAGATCTCCTCCTGGCAGATGCGCAGCGCGTTGTCGCCGGTCGTGTAGAGGGTGGGCGCGACCCAGTACCCGCCGGGCAGATGCGGCACCACCTCGGCGCCCGCCCGGCCGCCGAACACCAGCTCGGCGCCCTCCTTCTCGGCCACCTCCAGGTACGACACGACGCGTTCGTACTGGCCGGCCGACACGATCGGCCCCATCGTGGTCGCCAGGTCGAGCGGGTCGTCCAGGATGAGGCTCTCCGCGATCTGCCGGGTACGGTCCAGCACCTCATCCCAGATGGACCGATGGATCAGGATCCGCGAACCGGCCACACAGACCTGCCCGGCGTTGCCGGTGAAAATGGAGTTCACCGTGATGCCCTGGGCCGCCGCCTCCAGGTCAGCATCAGGAAAGACGATATTTGGCGACTTGCCGCCCAGCTCGAAGGTCATCGGCTTGAGAGAGTCGGCGGAGGCGCGGGTGATGGCCTGACCGGTGGCCGTCGAGCCGGTGAGGCTGATCTTGCCGACGCCCCGATGCCGTACCAGCGCGTCACCCACGTCCTCACCCATGCCGCTGACGATGTTCAGCACCCCGGGCGGGAACACCTCCGCGAGCAGCTCACCCAGCCGCAACACCGACACGCTCGCCTGCTCGGCGGGCTTGACGATGACCGTGTTGCCGGCCGCGAGGGCGAATGCCGCCTTCGCGGAGAACGTCGAGATGGGGGAGTTCCACGGGATGATGCAGACGGCCACGCCGTACGGCTCGCGACGCGTCATGCCCAGGGCGTCGGGCCCCAGGATGACGGTGTCCCCCTTGACCGCGTCGAGGCACTGGCCCGCGGCGAGCTGCCACAGGTAGGACATGCCCGGAAGGTCCTTCTTCAGGGTGTCGCGCAGGATCCTGCCGTTGTCGCGCGTCTCCAGCCGGGCCAGCTCCTCGGCATGCTGGGCGAACAGCTCGGACACCTTGCGCAGGAAGTGCGCCCTGCCCAGCGCCGGCATGGCCGACCAGCGAGGGAACGCCTCCTGAGCCGCCGCCACAGCCGCCTCGGCGTCCTTGGGGCCGCCGGCCGGGATGGTGGTCCATACCTCGCCGGTGGCCGGATTGACGGAGTCCATGGTCTTACCGTCGGCGGCCGGGACGAGCTTGCCGCCGATGAGATTGCGATAGTCAGCCACGTAGCCAAGCATATGCTTGCTTGCCTCGTACGGGCTAGGCGCCCAATCTTCCGAACTCCCAGCAGTCCCTAGTGGGCTTCGTAACTGTTGATCTCGCCGACCTTGGCGTTCGAAGGACTGGCCTCGTCGAAGGTGTGGCTGAGCCACTCACGGACGAGCTTTCGCGCGAGTTCGATGCCGATGACGCGCTGTCCCATGCAGAGGATCTGGGCGTTGTTGGACAGGATCGATCGTTCGACGGAGTAGCTGTCGTGTGCTGTGGCGGCTCGCACGCCTTTGACCTTGTTGGCGGCGATGGCCACGCCGAGCCCGGTTCCGCAGATGAGGATGGCGCGGTCCGCTGCTCCGCGCGCGATCATCTCTGCGGCTCGGATGGCGACGGTCGGGTAGTTGGTGAGTCCATTGGCGTCGACGCCGACGTCGGTGACCTCGATGACGCGCGAGTCGGATTGAAGGTCGGTCTTGATGCGCTGCTTGTATTCGTATCCTGCTTCGTCGGAGCCGACGACGACACGGAAGGTGTTCATGGAGGGTGTCCGTTCGTTGGGCGACGGTCAGAGAGTGTGGCTCGTCGTGGGGGCGACGCAGCGCTCGATGGTGTGGGGCCCGACGGCATGGGGCCCGACGGCATGGGCGATGATGGCCAGCGACACCGCCCCGGGGTCGGGTGTGCCGAGCGATCTCTCGCCGTGCGTGCGTGCCCTTCCACGGTGTGGAAGCAGGTTGGCAGTTGCGTTTGCGGATGTTGTGGCGGCGGCTGCGGCTTTTGCCCATCCGGAGGCGAGGGTTTCGCCGGCTTCGACTGCGGCGCTGAACGTGTGAGCCAACGGTACGAGTGCGTCGACGAGTGTCTTGTCGCCGACGGCGGCCTGCCCGTACGCGGTGACGTCAGAGACCGCACGGTTCAGGCCGCGGACGAGATCGCGAGTCGTGGGTTCCTTGGTGTCGCCGAACTCTCGGCCGATTGCCCGCAGAATGACCGCCCAGAGGGCGCCTGACGCACCGCCCGCCTTGTCGGACCACGCGTCGGCGGCCGTGTCGAGCGCCGTTTCGGCCCCGCAGCTTCTGCTGACCGCGTTCGCGGCCGCCTTCGCCGCCGCGCGAGTACCACGCCGCATGCCGATCCCGTGGTCGCCGTCGCCGGCCACGGCGTCGATACGGCCGAGGTCGTCTGATGCGGCGTCGATCGCGATGAAGGCCGCGTCGAGGGCCGAGGCGATCCGCGCGGCAAGACGGCGGGACGCTTCACTCGATTCCGGCGGCGTTTCCGCATCGGCCTGCGCGTGCTCGGCGATGAACGGGCGCAGGGCGGCGGTGTCGACGGCGCCGGTGCGGAATGCGGGCGTGTCCGCCGGCGCCGCCCACAGTCGTTCCAGCTCGTCGTCGAGCCACAGCAGTGTCAGGGAGACGCCTGCCATGTCGAAGCTCGTGCAGTACTCGCCGACGTGGGGGTCGGTGACGACGAGTCCCGCGCCATGGAGGAGTTCGGCGATCCGGCGGTAGACGACGAACAGCTCCTCGTTCTTCACCGATCCAAGGCCGTTGAGGATGGGGACGATTCGCCCGCCGCCAGGCCCGGTCGCCGGCGGCGTCTCGTCGGCGGCCAGCAGCTGTTCGATGAACAACTCGGCCAGCCCGTCCGCGGTGGGCATCTCGACTTCGTCGATTCCGGGCTCGCCGTGGATCCCCAGCCCGATCGCCATCCGCCCGGGCGGGACGGTGAACAACGGCTCGGGGGCGCCCGGCAGGCTGCAGCCGGAGAAGGCGACCCCCATCGATCTCGTGTGGAGATTCGCGCGTTCGGTTACGGTCTCGACCGCGTCCAGGTCGTATCCCGCTGCTGCGGCGGCACCGGCGATCTTGAACACCGCGAAGTCGCCGGCGATCCCGCGCCGTTGCGCCGTGTGGCGTGCGGGGGCACTGAAGATGTCGTCAGTGACGAGCACCGTACGGCAGTCGACTCCATCGGCCCGGAGGGCCTCCTGCGCGGCGCCGAAGTGCAGTACGTCGCCGGCGTAGTTGCCGTAGGACAGCAGCACGCCCTTGCCTTGGTCGCTCGCGCGCACGACCGACTCGACCTGGCGCGCTGATGGCGAGGAGAACAGGTTGCCCATGGCGGCCCCGTGCGCGAGCCCTGGGCCGACGAGTCCGCCGAAGGCCGGGTAATGCCCTGATCCTCCGCCGATGACCACGGACACCGTCGGCTGCGGGTCTCGCGTCGAGCGTACGACTCCACCTGGCACTTGCCGCACCCACCGACCGCAGGCTGCGGCGAAGCCCTCGAGCATCTCGTCGGCGAAGTCGTCCGGCACGTTCCACAGACGGGTCATTGCGTTGCTGCCTCTCACTCGCCGATGCGTCGCTCGTTAGGATAATTGTTGACAAAAAAATGTCAACGGATAATGTTGCCGACTATGGACAACGGGACGCGCGCCACGTTCGACCGCAGCACCCTGCGCGAACGGTGCACGGCATTTGTGCGAGAACGGATCATCTCTGGGGAGTTGCGCCCCGGCGAACACATCGTCGAGGTGCCGCTGAGCCGCGAACTGGGCGTGAGCCGCGGGACGTTGCGGGAGTCCCTTCGCCCGCTCGAAGCCGAGGGCCTCATCGTCAGCGACGGTCGTGGCCACATACTCGTCCGCGAGCTTCTCTCGCACGAGATCCTCGAGGTCTTTGAGGTCCGTGAAGCGCTGGAGGTGCTGGCGGCGACGAAGTTGGCCAAGCTCGAAGACCGTTTGGCGATCGCCGCGGAGCTGCGTCAGCTCCTTGTCCCGCTGCAGTCACATGATCTGGCCTTCGGTAAGCAGATCGAGTTGGACCTCGGATTCCACGCCCGGCTGGTCCAACTGACCGGCAGCGAGACCCTCGTGTCCACGTGGGGTCGGTTGATCGGTCAGATCGAGATGATGATCATCGCTGCCGGGCCACAACGCGCGGCTGACCGGATGCGTTACGCCGAACACGTCGCGATCGCCGACGCGATAGAGACCGGCGACTCGGCTCACGTGGCCGCCGTCGTGTCGGCTCACATGGGTGACTTCTGCCGCAAGTACATCGAGGACGCGCTGGCTGACGAGTTGCGCGCCAGAGAGATCCCGCACCCCGCTACCGAAAGTCGCGACGCATCATGACGACGGTCCCGCCCTTGGCCTGTTCCACGATCACTTTCCGGCACTACCAGCTACGCAAGGCACTCGACACCATCGCGGAGCTGGGGTTCAGCCAGGTCGACCTCGGCGCCCTCGCCGGTTTGTGCGAACATGTCCCCCCCAACGGCAGCGTGGCGGCGCTCTCCGAGGTCGCGACCCAGGTGCGCGCGAGTTCGCTGATGGTGACCAGCGTCAACGCCGATCCGGGCTCGTTCAACACCGCCGAAACCCGCTCGACCGTCCTTGGGGCGATCCATCGTCTGCTCGACTTCTGTGTCGAGGCCGGAAGTCCTCGTCTCGTCCTCACCTGTGGAGCTCCCGAGCAGCCGGCCGTCGCGTCTGATATCCAGCTCGGATTGGTGGCCGATGGGCTGAACACCGCGCTTGAACGGGCCCAGGAGCTGGGGATCGAGCTCGTGGTAGAAGCGCCCCACTACTTCCGGCTGGTCAACACGATCCCCAGGGCACAAGCACTGCTGGCCGCGCTCTCACCAGCGGTGCGGCAGGCGTGGGACGTCTCCCATGTGCGAGCCTCCGGTGCTGATCCAGCCGGGTTGTTCCCGCAGTTCGCGCATCGCGTGTCGATTGTCCATCTCCGCGACGCGCTCCTGGCCGACATCCGCAGGCCGATGGGCTTGGGCGACGTGGACTTCGGCGGTGTCTTCGCCAGCGTGTCAGCGTCCGGCTTCGAAGGACCGTTCGTCCTCGAGCTGGAGACACACGACAGCCCGTTCGAATCGAAGGAAGAGGAAGTGCGATCCGCCCTGAACCAGCTGAGAAGCGCAGCAGCGTCCGCCGCGATCGGCCGGGAGGAGCAGTGAACGTCGCGTTCGTCGGCGTCGGCGCGATGGGGCTGCCGATGGCGCGCCTGGTGGGGCGCCATCATCCGCTGACGGTCTTCGACCTCGATGCCGACCGGGTCGCCCAACTCGTCGCCGAGGGAGCACAAGCAGCCGCCAGCGCGGCGGCCGCCGCACAGGGGGCGGACGCGGTGATCGTGATGGTGGCGACGTCCGCCCAGCTCGAGGAGGCGCTCTTCAGCGATGACGGAGTGCATGCCGGACTCGCCGCCGGCACGACCGTCATCCTCATGAGCTCGGTCGGCATCGATGCGGCGGTCGAGGCAGGCCGGCGCCTGAACACGCTCGGTGCACACGTCGTGGACGCCCCGGTCACCGGCGGTGTCGTCAGAGCCGTGACCGGGGAGCTCATCGCACTCGTCGGCGCCGAACCGGACGCCCTCGGTCCGGCGCTTCCTCTCCTCCGCCTCATGACCGCGAAAGTCGCCCACTGCGGCGACCGTGTCGGCGACGGACAGGCCGTGAAGCTCGTCAATCAACTGCTGTGCTCAGTGCACCTCGCCGCCGCGGCCGAGGGACTTCAGTTCGCACAGCGACTCGGTCTCGATCCCGCCAAGGTGCTCGCCGCCATCGAATCCGGGGCCGCCGCGTCGTTCATGTTGAGCGACCGAGGCCCCCGGATGCTTGCCGCTGAGCACACGCAGGTGCTCAGCGCGATCGACATCTTCGTCAAGGATTCCGCACTCGTCCTCACCGCTGCCCGCGGGGTGGGCGCCGTGACGCCGCTGACGGAACAAGCCAGCAAGATCTTCTCCTTGGCCAGCCGCGAGGGGCTGGGCAGGAGCGACGACTCCAGCGTCATCCGCGTGTTCGAGAAGGATTGATGACCGATGAAGTACCGCAGAATCGGTGCGAGCGGACTTGAAGTCTCCGCGGTGACCTTGGGCTGTATGAGCTACGGCGATCCTGCCCAGGGCGCACATGGCTGGACTCTCCCAGAGGAGCCCAGCCGGGAGTTCATCAGACACGCGCTCGACCTTGGCATCACCACCTTCGACACGGCGAACATCTATTCCCTGGGCCAGAGCGAGGAGATCCTCGGGCGTGCCCTCCGCGAGTTCACGCGTCGTGAGGAAGTCGTCCTCGCGACGAAGGTGCACGGCGTGATGCGCCCCGGACCCAACGGAGGCGGGCTGTCGCGCCGGCACATCATGGAGCAGATCGACGCGAGTCTGCGACGCCTGCAAACCGACTACGTCGACCTCTATCAGATCCACCGGTGGGACGACACCGTCTCGATCGAGGAGACGATGGAGGCCCTCCAGGATGTCGTGAAAGCAGGCAAGGCCCGTTACATCGGAGCCTCGTCGATGTATGCCTGGCAGTTCGCCAAAGCCCAGTACACCGCGCGCCTGCATGGCTGGACGACGTTCATCTCGATGCAGTCCCAGTACAACCTCCTGACCAGGGAGGACGAACGAGAACTGCACCCGTTCTGCCTCGACCAAGGCGTCGGCGTGCTGCCGTGGAGCCCCCTGGCACGCGGCAAGCTCGCGCGTCCGTGGGACGTCGGTAGCGACCGGATCAAGACCGATCCGCTGGGCAAGACGCTGTACCAGCAGGCCGAAGCGGAAGACCGGAAGATCACCGACCAGGTCGCCGCCATCGCCGAAGCCCGAGGTGTCAGCCGCACTCAGGTCGCTCTCGCCTGGCTGCTGCACCGCCCCGCCGTCACCTCACCGATCATCGGAGCGACCCAGCTCCGGCATCTCGACGATGCGGTCGCCGCGGTTGAGCTCGCCCTCGGCGCGGAGGAGATGCGGCAGCTGGAAGAGCACTACATCCCGCATCGGGTGGAAGGTTTCTGAGCCCCACCTGCACTGAAGAAAGGAACACCCCCCATGTACAACACTGACACGGGGCTGTCCCGGCGCTCCCTCCTCCGCTATGGAGCCGCGGCGACCGGCCTCACCGCACCGGCCCTGGCCGGTTGTTCGCCGTCCGAGGACGGTCCGAAGCCCGGAGGAGGTACGCCCGCGGGAAACGTACCCCTGCGGATGTCCGCCTACGGCTCGACCGCGCGCCAGCAGAAGCTGCAACAGGTCTACGACCTGTACAAGAAGAAGCGCGGCGGCTCGGTGGAGCTCTCGCTCCTCGCCAACGACGCGTACTCGCAGAAGCTGGCCACCGAGATCGCCGGCGGCGCCGCCGCCGACACGATCGCGCTGTTCCAGAACATCGTCGCGCAGTACGCCCTCAAGAACGTGCTCGCCCCGCTCGACGACTATGTTCCCAAGGTCCTGGACATCTCCCAGCTCGACCAGTCCTCCATCGCCAGCGGCGTGATCAACGGCAAGCGTGCGGCACTTCCGCTCGGAGACAACGCCTACGGCGCGATCTACGACAAGGGTGCCCTGGACGCCATCGGGATGTCGGTGCCCAAGCCCGGCCACACATGGGACGACTTCATCGCCTTCGCGAACGACGTCAAGAAGAAGTCGGGCGGCGCTTACTACGGCACCGTGGATGACAGCGGCGACTTCAACGGCTTCGAGGTGTTCGCCCGCCAGCGGGGCAAAGAGCTGTACAAGGAGGGCAAGCTCGGAGTTTCCCGTGACGACGTGCAGGCGTGGTTCGAAATCTGGGCCGGGCTCCGCAAGACCGGCGCCGCCCCGCCCGGCGACCTGACCGTCCAGAGCTCCACCGGAGGTTTCGGCACCACGCTCCTCGTCGGCAAGAAGGCGCCGAACTTCTTCATCTACCCGAACGTCCTCGGCGCGCTCCAGGCGCTCACCAAGACCGAACTCGCCGTGACGACCATGCCCATGCCGAGCGCCGCCCAGTCCGGGCACTTCCTGCGCGGGTCCAACTGGGTTGGTGTTTACGCGCGCTCAGAGCATCCCGCGGATGCGGTCGATCTGGTGAACTTCATCGTCAATGACGAAGAGGCGGGCAAGGTGCTGCAGGCCGAGTTCGGTGCCCCGCCGAACCTCCAACTGCGCAAGTCGATCACCTACAACAAGGTTGATCAGCTCTTCATCGACTACGTGGGCCTGGTGGCCAAGGAGTTCGCTCACCCCGTGCCGTCGCTGGCCGACGAGTTCCCGAGTGGCTCTCCTCAGGTGATGACGACCTTCGTCACGGTCAGCCAGAGCATCGCCACCGGCAAGCAGACGATCTCCGACGGCGTTGACAGCTTCATGTCCCAGGCCGCGGGATTCCTCACATGAGCACGAGCACCGTCCTTCGCGGAAAAGCGGCAACCGCCATGGGCTCGCCACCGGCCACAACCTGGCGGCGCTCCCAAGGCAAGTGGGCTCTGCTGTTTCTGGGCCCCTGGATAGTCGGGCTGGTGCTGCTGACCCTGGGGCCGATCGGCGCGTCGCTGTTGATGTCATTCACCGACTACGACCTGCTGGACACGCCTCGATGGATCGGCGTGGCGAACTACACCAGGATGTTCACCGCGGACCCACTGTGGTGGCAGTCGGTGAAGGTGACCGCGATCTACGTCGCTGTCTCCGTTCCCCTGCAACTCACCTTCGCGCTGCTGCTGGCCATCGTGCTCAATCGCGGCGTCAAGGGCCTGGCCGTCTGGAGGGCCATCTACTACGTTCCCAGCCTGTTCGGATCCGGCGTCGCCATCGCGATCCTTTGGCGCGAGATCTTTGGCTCGGCCGGCCTGCTCAACACCCTGCTGGGCGTCATCGGGATCCATTCCACCACCAGCTGGATCGGCGACCCGAACTGGTCTCTCGGCACGCTGATACTGCTGCGTGTCTGGGAGTTCGGCTCCCCGATGATCATCTTCCTCGCCGGTCTCAAACAGATTCCCGCCGAACTCTACGAGGCTGCCTCGCTCGACGGCGCGGGGGGCCTCCGGAAATTCTTCTCCGTCACATTGCCCATGCTGACACCGATCGTCTTCTTCAACCTGATCCTGCAGCTGATCAACGCCTTCCAGATCTTCGGCTCCGCCTTCATCATCGGCGGCGGAACAGGTGGCGCGGCGAACTCGATGCTCGTGTACACCCTGTACCTCTACCAGGCCGCGTTCAACAACTTCCAGATGGGCTATGCGGCGGCAATGGCCTGGGTACTGCTGGTGATCATCGGCGCGGTGACCGCCGTCAACTTCTGGATCAGCCGCTACTGGGTCCACTACTCAGATGACTAGGTAGACGTGCTATGACCACCACCTCGCAATCAGACCGAACACGCGTCCGCAGTCGCGTGTCCCCGCCCAGACCGGCGGCACGTACGATCATCTACGTCATCCTCGGCGTGGGCGCGATCGTGATGCTGTACCCCTTGCTCTGGCTGCTCGCAAGCTCGTTCAAACCCGCCGACGAGATCTTCAACTCCGCCGCCTTGCTGCCTCGAAGCTGGGATTTCGGCAATTACCTGCGCGGTTGGCGCACCGCGGCCGGGACGACGTTCGGGCAGCCGCTGCTGAATTCGATTCTCGTCGGCGCCGGAGCTGTCGCCGGCAACGTCATCGCGTGCTCGCTCGCGGCATTCGCCTTCGCCCGGCTCGAGTTTCGATTCAAGCGCACCGCGTTCGCGCTCATGATGGTGACCATCATGTTGCCGGCTCAGGTGACGATCATTCCCCAGTACATCCTGTTCCACTACCTCGGCTGGGTGAACACGTACACGCCGCTCATCCTGCCGAAGTTCTTCGCCGTCGACGCCTTCTTCATCTTCCTGATGGTCCAGTTCATCCGCGGCATCCCTCGTGAGCTCGACGACTCGGCCGCGTTGGACGGGTGCAATCCGGGCCAGATCTATCTGCGGGTGATCTTGCCGCTGCTGAGGCCCGCTCTGGTCACGACCGCGATCTTCACCTTCCTCTGGACCTACAACGACTTCTTCTCGCAGCTGATCTACATCTCGCGCTCACAGCTGTACACCGTCTCGCTCGCGCTGCGGCAGTTCATCGACGGCACCGGGCAATCCGAGTTCGGGCCGATGTTCGCCATGAGCGTGGTCTCGCTGCTGCCGACCCTCATCCTGTTCCTGCTCTTCCAACGTCTGATCGTCGACGGCATCTCCACGTCAGGGTTGAAAGGATGAACCACTCGATCCGTCGGTACCGGTGGACCGGCGCCACACTCGAGGCGCTCGACACCGTCTGCCGATATCTGTTGCTGAGCACACTGTGGACGGTCGGGACAGCACTGGTGGTGACCGCGCCGGCCGCCACCTCCGCGCTCGTCGAGACCGCACGAGGCGGCTCGCGCGGCGACCACGGTCCCGTGCTCACCACCTTCCTCGCGAACATGCGACGTACCGTACGCACGAGCACCGCCGCCGTAGCGATCTTGCTGCCGATCGGCGCGCTCTTGGCGGTCAACTTCGCCATCGTCCCCCTCATGCGCGAACAAGGGATGTACGTGGCGGCTGTTCTGGTGTCGATAGCGATCCCCTTCCTGCTGTTCAGCGCCAATCTCATTCCGGCGACGGCCGGTGAGGATCTGCGGGTCCGCCAGGCATATCAGCGGACTCTCGAGCGCATCGTCAACCATCCGTTCGCCGCGATCGTCACCGCGCTCATCGCCGCCGGCGGCGCTGTACTGATCTATCTCCAACCGCTGAGCGCGTTCATCATCGCCGCACCCGCCGCGCGCCTGGTCGTCGCAGTACACGATCGCTCCGCCGCACAGCCCGCCAGGGTCAAGGCCAATTAGAGAGACCACAATGACTACGATCTCGATCCAGGGCACTGACTTCCTCATCGATGGTCAGATCGCCAACCAAGGCCGCAAGCTCGACGACATTCCCCTCGACGGCCTTCTGCTGAACAGCCGGATGATCAATGGAGCATTCGACGACGCGAACCCGGCCACCGTTCACCAGTGGGCCTACCCGGACACCGGAGCGTGGGACGCGGAACGCAACAACCGCGAGTTCATCGCCGCGATGCCCCAGTGGAAAGCAGACGGGCTCAACGCTTTCACGCTCGGCATCCAGGGCGGCAGCCCCCAGGGCTACAGCTCGGAACAGCCCTGGGACAACGCCGGATTCACTGCCGACGGCCACTTCAAAGACGACTACCGGCGTCGCGTCGGCAACATCCTCGAAGAGGCCGACCGCCTTGGCCTCGTCGTCATCCTCGACATCTTCTATCACGGCCAGGATCATCGGCTGCGCGACGAGGACGCGATCAGGACCGCGATTACCGAGGTGTGCGAGTGGGTGCTCCAGTCGGGCTGGCAACACGTCCTGATGGAGATCGCGAACGAGGTGAATCTCGACACGCACTACACACACGGCCTGATCAAGGCCCCGCGCGTGCACGAGCTGATCGCGCATGCGAAGTCGGTGTCACACCACGGCCGGCGACTGCTGGTGAGCACGAGCTTTCTCGCCCTCCCACCCATCATCACCCCCGAAGTGCTCACCGAGTCGGACTTCGTCCTTCTGCACGGGAACGGCACCCCAGGCCCGGACAGGCTACGAGAGATGGTCGAAGAGGTGAAGTCGACTCCTGGATATGCGCCGAAGCCCATCATGTTCAACGAAGACGATCACTTCGACTTCGACAAGCCCCACAACCATATGAAGGCCGCTCTCGCCGCCGGCGCGTCCTGGGGATACTTCGACCCCGGTTCGGTCACGACCAACCCTCCTCAGCCGACGCTCGGGAACTACACGAACGGCTACCAAGCCGTGCCGATCAACTGGGGAGCCGGTACGGAAACGAAGCGCGCGTTCTTCGAGACCCTACGACGTGTGAGATGACGTCTCGGCTGAGGTCCTTTCGAGGGCGTCGCTGACATAGCGTTGCGAGAAGTCGGCCATGTGGCTGGTGAGGGTCTCCTCCACCGCGTCGGCGTCGCCGGACCGGATAGCGTCAACGATCGGCAGATGCTCCTCATAACGCATCCGCCCCACGGCGCGATCCGGTCCGGCGGCGATGATCATCATGCGGATCCGGCCGATCAATTGCCGCCATGCGGTGCTCAACGTGTTGTTCCCTGTCAGCTCACACAAGTAGGCATGAAAACCAAGATCGACCTCGATCCGCTCGCCAAAGCTGAGGTCTTGCCGCTGCAGAGGCCTGATCTTGCTCTCCAGCAATTCGGCGAACTCCCCGCGCCGAGAACTCCGCGCAAGCTTGGATGCCGCCAAGACCTCAAGGGCGTTGCGCACCTCGAAGACATCGGCGATCTCTGCCGCGCTCAGGGTTCGCACGCGCATGTGACCCTTGCCGTCGTTGACGAGTAAACCCTCGTTCTCGATCGAACGCAGAGCCTCACGCAAGGTGCCTCGGCTGATCCCCAACGCCTCGCTGAGGTGGGCTTCCTTGACATGCTCACCAGGCTGCAACGCTCCCGACACGATCTCATCGCGAAGATACGCAACACAACGCTCGCGAAGATTCCGGCGATCAAACCCGCCCGCACCACCCACACTCATGGATCAAGGCTACCCAGGAACGGCCCAACCTGACTGGTCGATACAGGCCACCCACGCGGTCATTGTCAGCGCCGGCTACATCGGCCTGGAGATGGCCGAATCCCTCGTCGTCTGCGGACGGATCATCACCTGCTCGAACAGTTGCCCTGAGCCTTGACAGCGGGGGAACGCCTCCTGGGCCGCCTCGGCGTCCTTGGGGCCGCCGGCCGGAGCTGCGGCAGGCTCGCACCCGCAGCTCCGGCACTTCCGGCGGTCCTACCCGGCGAACGGAGGGCCGGGTAGTCGGTACGGCGGATCAGGCAGGAGCGGTCACGGTCCCGCGTAGGCGGCGATCCTCTCGCGATCCTCCTGGGTGAGCGGCACCATCAGATCCGCGTGCTCACGTGCGATGCTCGCCAGAAGCGGCTCCATGTTCTGGACGGCCACGGTGATGTCGACGAACGACACACCCGCGCTCACGTCGACACCAGCCGGAAGCGGAACCGTCATGCTCGACACCCCTCCGTTCGCCGACTTGGGAGGCTCGAGGTTGGTCAACCGGCCTTCGGTGCGACCCGCTCCCCTGATGGTGAACAGGTAGATACCCGTCAGGGCCAGACCGCCGACGACGGTGACCAAGGCCAACCGCTCCGACCCGCTCACCCTCATGCGAATGAAGGGGCCGATATTGAATTCCGCGTTCGCGGGCTGGTTCGAAGCCGACGCTTGGATCGTGTTGTTTTTCTCGCCATTGCCGACCCTCGCCGAGTTATTACCCGCGCGTGGGGTGACGACGAACTCGTCCACGTCCGCCAGCGAGTACGTATTGAACGCGCCTGAAATGGGAAACCTATTATTCCCGCTGATCGTATAATTCTCTCCCTCGGGCTTGCCGCTCTTGGCGGCCGGGAAGTAGATCCCCACCTCGTCGTCCGATTGATTTACCGCCCAGATATGGTTGAATTCATCCAGCCAGAAAATCACCTGACCTATCTTCGGGTTGATGCCGCTGCCTGTCGGGCCGATATGAGTCAGCGTCCCCGTACTCCCCTGAAGGGCTCCCGCGATCTTGCCGATGGTCGTCCCTACAGAGAGAGCAGCATCCAGCCAGCCCATAATGAACTCCTTTTGTATGATTTTTCCGACCGCACCGGCGGGGCGGCGCTGGGCTCTCGACCATGAAGAATTTGCGGCGGAGCAGGTCCCGCCTAATCTCCGCGACCTTCGGCCGGCCCATTCGCTGAAACTATCAGCGCCGTTCAGGTTGCCGGGAAACCGCCCCGGCTTCACTCCACCCATTTCAGCAAGATCTTCCTTTTGCTGATCGATGGGCGCCATGGTGATGTTTTGACCGATGTCGATGCTCGCCACCGCTAATCACATCCATGGAATTCTTGAATAATGGCCCGCCAGGCAAGGGGTTGACGGCCGAAACGAGGCGGTCGGAAGTCCAGGCAGGCGTCTTCTGTATCCGGACCCCCGGTCCGGGCCTCTCGCCGCGGCCACCCGTCACCCTCTCAGTCGCCGTGATTGACTCTCCGTTGTCAATCAACTCCGTTATGTGAGGAGAGGCCATGCTTCTCGATCCCAAACTCGCCGGCATCCATGTCGCGCTCAACGCCGATGGGCGCCTGGAGGCGTTCGCCCGAGGCATCGACAGCACCTTGCAGCACGTCTGGCAGACCGCCCCCAACAGCGACTGGAGCGATTGGGACAGCCTCGGCGGCGTGGTCGTCGCCGCCCCGACCGTTTTCCGCGACGGCGAAGACCGCCTGGAGGTGCTCGCCCCAGGCATCGACAACGGCATTCACCACATCCAGCAGACGAGCCCTGGCGCATGGGGCGAGTGGAACGACCTCGGCGGCGAGTCTTTCGGCAGCGAAGTCGCGGTGTTCCAGGACGCCGGCGGAGGGCTGAGCGCCTTCATGCGCGAGATCAACAACACTCTCCAATGCGCCTGGCAGACCACCCCCGGCGGCGAATGGACAGGGTGGAAGGACCTCGGCGGCGAACTGCGCAGCAACCCGGCGGTGTTCCAGAACGCCGACGGACGGCTGGAGGTGTTCGTACGGTGGGACGGCGACGCCGTATGGCACATCCGGCAGAGCGGCACCAACGGCGCCTGGGGCACGTGGGAGAGCCTCGGCGGCAGCGTGGACACCGATCCGGCGGTGTTCCAGAACGCTGACGGATGCCTGGAGGTGTTCACGCACCGCCCCGACAACACCCTGTGGCACATCAAGCAGACCAGCGCCAACGGCGCCTGGGGCGAATGGGAGAGCCTCGGCGGGAAGGCCTACGGCGTACCGGCGATCTTCCAGGACAATGACGACCGCCTCGTCGTTCTCGCCCGAGGATCCGAGGACTCCGAGATCTACGAAATCTCCCAGATCGAGGACACCTGGGGCTCGTGGAGCTCCCTCGGTGGCGAGGCGGCCGGCGATCCGGTTCTGGCCCGCAACGACGACGGCCGTCTGGAGGCCTTCTACCTCGGCTACGACTCCGCCGTGTGGCACAAGTGGCAGCTGGAGGACGGCGGTTGGAGAGCCGACTGGGCATCTTTGGGAGGGACCATAGCCGACTTCTGACTCCAGCCGAGCATTACGGCGGGCGCCGGCCTGCGCCCGCCGCACCGCAGCCCCGGCCCGCGTACCGCGGTCGCAGTAGCGCGGGTCGGTACCACCGGATGAGGGAATGCGCCCAGCTCAGACCTAACGTGTAGGGGTGCGTCCGCTGACCTGGCTGAGACAGGAACTCCGTGCCCGACCCTATGTGGCGGACACGATCCTGGCCGTGTTCCTGTATGCGGCCACGCTGCTGACGCCGGAGGCGCCCCTGCCGCCGGGGGCGATGTGGCGTGGCCAGATGCAGCCCCTCACCGCGTACAGCATCGCGCTGGCGACGGTCGTCTGCGGGGCTCTGGTCTTCCGGCGGCGGTGGCCGCGCGCCGTTCTCGCGGTCACGGTCACCGGGTTCGTGGCCTACCTCATGGTCAGCGGCGGGCGCAGCCCCTTGGACCTGGTGCTGGGGATCGCGGTGTACACCGTGGCCGCGCGCTACCCACGCCGGGACGCGTGGGTTTACGGAGGGCTCGTCGCGCTGGTGGTCACCGTGGCCAAGGTGGTGTTCGCCGGGAACGCGTGGCTGGCGCCCGAAGTGCTGGCACAGATCGCCCCCATCGGCATGGCCACCGCCATCGGGGACGCGCTGCGCAGCCGCCGGGCCTATGTGGCCGCCATCGAGGAGCGGGCGCGCAGGGCCGAGGAGACGCGCGAGGAGGAGGCCGAACGCCGGGTGATGGAGGAACGGCTGCACATCGCGCGGGAGTTGCACGACGTTCTCGCCCACCACATCGCGCTGATCAACGTACAGGCGCAGGTCGCCGCGCACCTGCTGGCGACCGAACCCGAGCAGGCCCGTACGGCGCTGGGCCATGTCCGGCACGCGGGCAAGGAGGCGTTGGACGAGCTGCGGACGACGGTGGGGCTGCTGCGCCGCCCGGGCAGCCGCGACGAGCTCCTCACCGAGCCGGCGCCGAGCCTGGATCGGCTGCCTGACCTGGTCGACTCGTTCACCACCGCCGGGCTGCAACTGGGCTGGCTGATCTACGGCGACCCGAGGCCGCTGCCCGCTCCCGTGGGCCTGGCCGCGTTCCGGATCGTCCAGGAGGCGCTGACCAACGTGAGCAAGCACGCGCCACGGGCGACCGCGACCGTGCGGATCGACTACACCTCCGATGCGGTGGTCGTCGACGTGGCCGATGACGGTGACAGCGATCCGGGCGGGGTCTCCTCCGGGACCGGTCACGGGCTGATCGGCATGCGGGAGCGGGCCCGGTCGGTCGGGGGGACCTTCGTCGCCGGGCCCGTGGAAGACGGTGGATTCCGGGTCCGCGCCGTGCTCCCCACCTCCAGGAAGAGCCGCCCATGACGATCAGAATCCTGCTGGCCGACGACCAGGCGCTGGTCCGCGCCGGGTTCCGGGTGCTGGTCGACTCGGCGCCCGACCTGGAGGTGGTCGGCGAGGCCGCCAACGGTCACGACGCCGTACGGCTGGCGCGGGAGACCATGGCCGACGTGGTGCTGATGGACATCCGCATGCCCGGAATGGACGGTCTCGCGGCGACGAGTGAGATCACCTCCGACAAGGCCATGGCCGGGGTCCGGGTGCTGGTCCTGACCACGTTCGAGATCGACGAGTACGTCTTCGCCGCGCTGCGGGCGGGCGCCAGCGGGTTCCTCGGCAAGAGCGTGGAGGCCGGCGAGTTGCAGGAGGCCATCCGGGTGGTGGCCAGGGGCGAGGCGCTGCTGTCGCCGTCGGCGACCAGAGGGCTGATCACCCGGTTCCTGGCCAGCCCCGGCGCCTCGGCCGAGCACGTGCTGGAGGACCTGGCCGTGCTGACCGAGCGCGAAAGGGAGGTGATGATCCTGGTGGCCTGCGGGCGTACCAACGATGAGATCGCCGACCTGCTGGGGATCAGCCGGATGACCGCCAAGACGCACGTCAACCGGGCGATGATCAAGCTGAAGGCGCACGACCGCGCCCAACTGGTGATCATCGCCTACGAGACCGGCCTGATCCGTCCCCAGGCCCGCTGATCCGTCCCAGGCCCACTGATCGGCCGGGAACCGCGGGCGCGGTAGCCCGCCCCCCGCGTCTACCGCGATCGCCGCAGATCAAGACCCTCCTCCAGGGGGACGTTCTCCCGGGACGACGCCACGAGTCTTGAGTAGTGACCACGACGATGCCGTGCTCCGCCCATGGTGAGGCGGCACGACTCGTACGAGCAGCTGTCGTCTCCGGCTCTCCCGGTCCTGCGCGCTGAGCGGTCTGACACCCATCTGAAGAGAAGTGGAATGATGTCGTTTCTGGCTAGATTGAGCCTGGCGAATCGGGGGCTCATCGCGCTCATCACGATCGTGGTGGTCGCGTTCGGCGCCTACATCACCCCGGCGTTGCAACAGCAGCTCTTGCCCTCACTGTCGTTTCCGCAAGTGTCGGTCGTGGCGACGTACGCCGGTGCCGCGCCGCAGATCGTCGAGGACCGGGTCACGGTACCGCTGGAAGAGGGGGTACGCGGGGTGGCCGGCGTCACCGGCGTGACCTCGACCTCGCGGGAGTCCAGCGCGACGATCCAGGTGGCCTTCGACTTCGGCACCGACATCGACGACGCGCAGAGCAAGATCCAGCAGGTGGTCGGCGGACTGTCCAGCCGGCTGCCCGACGGGGTGGAGCCCCAGGTGGTCGTGGGCAGCACCGACGACCTGCCGGTCATCCAGCTCGCCGCCGCCTCCGAGGGCTCCCAGCAGCGCCTCGCCGAGCACCTGGACACCCAGGTGGTGCCGGCGCTCACCGGCGTCGAGGGCGTGAAGGAGGCCTCGGTCACCGGTACCCGGGATCAGGTCATCACCATCACCCCCGACACCGATGAGCTGAAGAAGCACGGGCTGGACGCCGGCGCGATCTCCACCGCCATCCAGGGCGCGGGCCAGCCGATACCGGCCGGCTCCCTCACCCACTCCGACACCACCCTGAGCGTCCAGGTCGGCGGCCGGTACGACTCGATCGAGGACCTCAAGGACCTCTACCTGGCCCCCGCCGCGCAGGCGTCCCCGGCGTCCCCGGCCCAGCCCACCAGCCAGGGTCAGCGTCCGGGCGCGCCGCAGGCCAACCCTGCTGCCGCCAAGCCGAAGAAGCCGAAGCCGGTACGGCTGGGCGACGTGGCCACCGTGAAGCTCGGACTGGCCGAGGCGGCCACGCTCACCCGCACCGACGGCAAGCCCAGCCTGGGCGTCTCGATCACCATGAAGCCCGACGGCAACGCGGTGTCGATCTCGCAGGACGTACGCGCGAAACTGCCCGCCCTGGCCACCGCGCTCGGCACCGGCACCGCGCTCACCATCGTCTTCGACCAGGCGCCGCAGGTGCAGAAGTCGATCGAGAGCCTGACCACCGAGGGCCTGCTGGGCCTGGCCATGGCCGTGCTGGTCATCCTGATCTTCCTGGTCTCGGTACGCTCCACGCTGGTGACCGTGGTCTCCATCCCGCTGTCGGTGCTGATCGCGTTGATCGGGCTGTGGGTCAAGGACTACTCCCTGAACATGCTCACCCTCGGCGCCCTGACCATCGCGATCGGCCGCGTCGTCGACGACTCGATCGTGGTCCTGGAGAACATCAAACGCCATCTGTCCTACGGCGAGCGCAAACGGCAGGCGATCGAGAACGGCGTACGCGAGGTCGCGGGCGCCGTCACCGCCTCCACCCTCACCACCGTCGCGGTGTTCCTGCCGATCGCCTTCGTCGGCGGTTTCGTCGGCGAGTTGTTCGGCCCGTTCTCCATCACCGTCACCGTGGCCCTGATCGCCTCCCTGCTGGTGTCGCTGACCGTCGTACCGGTGCTGAGCTACTGGTTCCTCAAGCCGCCCAAGGACGGCGACCGCGACAAGGCCGAGGAGAAGGAGCGCCGCAGCCTGCTCCAGCGCGCCTACGTCCCGGTGATCCGCTTCGCCACCCGGCACCGGCTCACCACGGTCGCCGGCGCCCTGGCGATCCTCATCGGCACCCTCGCCCTGGTCCCCAGCCTGCAGACCAGCTTCATCGACAACGCGGGACAGAACACGGTCAACGTCACCCAGAACCTGCCCGTCGGCACCTCCCTGGCCTCAGCCGACGCCAAGGCCAAAGAGGTCGAGAAGATCCTCACCGGCCTCGATGAGATCCAGTCCTACCAGGTCACCGTGGGAGGCGCGAGCGGCGTCGGCTTCGGCGGCGGGCGTCCCGGCGGGGGTGGCGGGGGAGGTACGGCCCGCGCCAGTTACTCCCTCACCCTGCACGAGGGCAGCGACACCGCGACCGTGGAGAACACTCTGCGCGATCGGCTGGGCAAGCTGACCGACGCGGGCCAGATCAGCATCGGCGAAAGCGGCGGGTTCGGCGGCGACAAGCTCGAGGTCCTGGTCCACGCCGGCGAACAGGACACCTTGCGCGACGCGGCGCGAGTCGTCCAGCAGAGCATGGCGGCGATGCCCGGCGTCACCGAGACGACCAGCACCCTGGCCGACACCGCGCCCCGCATCGACGTCACCGTCGACCGCAAGGAGGCCGCCAAGCACAACCTGTCCGAGGCCGCCATCGGCCAGGCGGTCTCCCAGGCCTTCCGCGACACCACCGTCACCCAGCTCACCTTCGACGGCACCACCGCCGACGTCCTCCTGCACACCGGCGACGCCCCCGTCTCCCTGGCCGAGCTACGCAAGCTCGAACTGCCGGGAAAGGTGGACCTCGCCGACGTCGCCGAGGTCAAGCAGGTCAACGGACCCGTCTCGGTCACCCGCATCGACGGGGACCGCACCGTCACCGTCTCCGGCAAGAGCACCGGCGCCAGCCTCGGCGCCATCAGCGCGGACCTGCAGACCCGGCTCGCCAAGCTGACCCTGCCCGCCGGCGCCACCTACTCCATCGGCGGCGCCAGCGCCGACCAGGACGAAGCCTTCGGCAGCCTCGCCCTGGCCCTGGTGGCGGCCATCGCGCTGGTGTTCTTCGTCATGGTCGCCACCTTCCGCAGCCTCATCCAGCCGCTGCTGCTGCTGGTGTCGATCCCGTTCGCCGCCACCGGCGCGATCGGCCTGCTGCTCATCACCGGCACCTCCCTCGGACTGGCCGCCATGATCGGCCTGCTGATGCTCGTCGGCATCGTCGTCACCAACGCCATCGTGCTGCTCGACCTGATCAACCAATACCGCCGCCAGGGCATGCCGCTGCACGAGGCGGTCATCGAAGGCGGCCGCAACCGGCTGCGCCCCATCCTGATGACCGCGCTGGCCACGATCTTCGCCCTGCTGCCGATGGCCCTGGGCATCACCGGCGGCGGCGGCTTCATCTCCAAACCCCTCGCCATCGTCGTCATCGGCGGCCTGATCAGCTCCACGCTCCTCACCCTCGTCCTGGTCCCGACCCTCTACACCATGGTCGAAAGCAGGAAGGAGAAGATCCGGACCCGCCGCGCGGAACGCCCCGACGCACCACCCCTGGCCGAAACCCCCAAGGAACCGGCCCACTCCAGCTGACCCCGCGCCACTACGCCGACACCCGCCCCTGAGCCCCGAAAGGCAGGCCAGGGGCGCCGGCGTACGCCCGGGGCGGGTGGGATGGCGGGGCGGCCCTAAGATCGGAGGCATGGAGCTGGCCCCCGGAGTGCACGTCGTCATCACCGATCGCCACGGGGGAGTGAGTGCTCCGCCGTACGCGTCGCGGAATCTCGGCGGCCTCGTCGGCGACGACCCCGACGCGGTGCGCGCCAACCGGGCGGGTGTCGCGGCCGAGCTGGGTGTGCGGGCCGTCGTGTTCATGCGGCAGGTCCACAGCGCCGACGTCGCGTACGTCAGCGAGCCGTTCGGCGACGACGCGCCGCCGCTCGACGGCGTCTTCACCACCGAGCCACGCCTGGCGCTCGCCTCACTCGGCGCCGACTGCCCGGCCGTGCTCGTCGCCGATCCGGTCGCGGGTATGGTCGCCGCCGCCCACTCCGGACGGCCCGGCACCGAGGCGGGCATCGCCACCGCCCTGGTAGAGGCGATGGCGGCCAAGGGCGCGGCGCCCGGGCGGATGGTGGCGCTGATCGGGCCCGGCGCGTGTGGCCGCTGCTATGAGGTGCCCGCCGAGCTGCGCGAACGGGTCGCGTCCCGGGTGCCGGAGACCTGGTCCACCACCTCGTGGGACACGCCCGCCCTGGACCTCCGGGCAGGCATCGAGGCCCAGTTGCGCACGGCGGGCGTCGCCGACGTACGGCACGACGCCCGATGCACGATCGAGTCGCAGGAGCTCTACTCCCACCGCCGCGAACAGCCGGGCGGCCGCTTCGCTGGCCTGATCTGGCTCGCCTGACCCCGTCTGGGCCGAACCCAGCGGACCCGGTTCGGCTTGACCTCAGCTGATCTGGCTCGCCTGACCCCGACAGGGCCTGACCCTGGCTGATCTGGTGTGCCCGCCACGGCGGTGGGTGTCGAGGTCAGTTTCGGCTGCTGCCGAAGATCCCGTTGATCACGATGACCGCGAACCAGATCGGCGCGATCACCCACATCTCCTTGCCGCCGAAGATCACGGCCAGGGTCAGGACGGTGCCCAGAGCGAGCGACACGATCGCCAGCGCCAGCCGCTGACCCTCGCTCGGCCCCTGCCGCGCGGAGACGTCCTTGCCCTTGCCCTTGGGCCCCAAGGTGGCGAGCCGTTCGTCGACTCGCCGGTCGACCTCCTGCCCCATCTTCTCGAGGAAGGATTCGACTATCGCGTCCTCGAAATCGGGCCCAAGGTCGCGACGGGCGCCCACCGCCGCCCGCAACTCATCACCGGTACTCATATATCGAGATATAACGGGTTAAAGGGCTATCGAGCAAGGATGTCGTCGAGGTTGTACGAGACCGGTCTCTCCAACTGCTCGTACGTGCACGATTCAGGCGTCCGGTCCGGCCGCCACCGCCGCCACTGCGCGGTATGCCGGAACCGGTCGCCCTCCATCTGGTCATAGGCCACCTCGATCACCAGCTCCGGCCGGAGCGGGATGAACGACAGGTCCTTCTTGGCGTTCCAGCGCGACACCGCGCCCGGCACCCGCTGCCCGCCCGTCGCGGGCCCGGCCGTCGGCTGCCCGACGGTGGCCGCCGCCTGCTCGGCCCAGTGGCCCCACGGATGCTCGCCCAGCTCGGCGATGTACGGCTTGAGCTCCTCGACCAGCTCGGCCCGGCGCGCCATGGGGAACGACGCCGCCACGCCCACGTGATGCAGCCTGCCGTCGTCGCCGTAGAGGCCGAGCAGGATCGAGCCCACGATCGGCCCGGTCTTGTGCTCGCGGTAGCCGGCCACCACCACGTCGGCGGTGCGCTCGTGCTTGACCTTGAGCATCGTGCGCTTGTCGGGGATGTACGGCTGGTCGCCGGGTTTGACGATGATGCCGTCGAGCCCCGCGCCCTCGAACATCTCAAACCATTCGGACGCCTGCTCGGTGTTGGTCGTGACCGGGGTCAGCCGGATGGAGCTGCCCTTCTCCGGGAAGATCTGCTCCAGCCGCGCCCGCCGCTCGCTGAACGGCGCCTCCATCAGCGACTCGTCGCCCAGCGCCAGCAGGTCGAACGCCACGAACGACGCGGGAGTCCGCTCGGACAGCATCGTGACCCGCGATGCCGCCGGATGGATGCGCTGCTGCAGCGCGTCGAAGTCGAGCTGCGAGCCCTGTGGCAGCACGATCTCGCCGTCGACCACGCACCTTTCCGGCAACTCCGCCCTGACCGCCTCGACCAGCTCGGGGAAGTAGCGGGTGAACGGCCGCTCGTTGCGGCTGCCCAGATAGACCTCGTCACCGTCGCGGAACACGATGCACCGGAACCCGTCCCACTTCGGCTCGTAGAACAGCGTGCCGTCCTGCTCGGGCATCTTCTTGACCGGCTTGGCCAGCATCGGCGCCACAGGCGGGCGCACCGGCAGATTGGGCACCGGCTCCGGCTCTTCGGCGACCGCGACCTCGACGGACGGCTGGGTGGGCTCGGTCATGTCGTTGACTCCCTCGTGTACTTGCAGAAGAGGACCCCCTCCTCCTCCAGCACCTGGCTGAGCCGCAGCTCGACCTGCGATGCCTCGCCGTTCAGAATGCGCGCGGCCCCGCCCCCGACCAGCAGCGGGCTGATCGACAGGCAGAGCTCGTCGATCAGGTCGGCCGCCGCGAGCTGCCCGTTGAGCCGGGGGCCGCCCTCGCACAGGATCCGCGTCAGGCCGCGCTCGTGCAGCTCGCGCACGGCCACCGACATGTCGACCAGGTCGCCGCCCGCCACCACGACGTCGGCCACCCGGGAGGCGTCGGCGCGGCGCTCGGCGGGCGCGGCCTCGCAGGTGATGACGATCGTCCGGCTGACGGCCTCGGTGAACAGCGGGCTGCCCAGATCGAGGTCGAGCCGGCGGCTGACCACCGCGATCGGCGGGGCCGGCGGCCGGCCCTCCCGCAGGGTCTGCCATGATTCGCGCGGCTTGACCGCCCCGTACCCCTCGGTGCGCACGGTCGCGGCGCCCGCCATGACCACGTCGGACATCCCGCGCAGGACCCGGAAGATCCGCCGGTCGCCCTCGCTGGACAGCCCGCCCGACAGCCCTTTCAGCCAGGCGGCCCCGTCGGCGCTGGCGACCATGTTGAGGCGCAGCCATGGCCGGCCCGCCGGACAGGCGTAAGCCTGCTCGATGTCTGGTTCGTCTTGAATGTCGGGATGGATGCGACGCACTCCTCCACCTTGGCACACGCCTCCGACAACGAGCCGATGTAGGGGCCTTTGACGGGAGGGATAGCACTTTGCTGTATCGAGGGACACACGTAGCGTGATGCGCATAACGTGGCGGCAGGCACATGGGGATCGGGGCACTTGGGGATCGGGCACGCGAGGGAGGCCCAGTGGGGCTGATCACTGCCGTGACATGGCTGTTCACCGCGCTCGTAGGAATCTACTTGCTCTACCTCTGGCTGTCGGGCGGCGGCCTGCGGCAACAGGCGACGAAGGTCACCCGCTTTCCGGTGACGCTGATCTTCTCCCACCCGGTGCTGGCGCTGTCGGCGCTGACCTGCTGGATGGCCTTCCTGATCACGGGCAGCCGCCTGCTGGCCTGGACGGCGTTCGGGGTGCTGGCGGTGGCGGCCCTGCTGGGCTTCACGATGTTCACCCGCTGGCTGGGCACGGGCCGCCACGCCCGAGGCGCGGAGCGACGCTTCCCGCTCCTGGCGGTCCTCCTGCACGGCGTGGCGGGCGTGGCGACGTTCGTCCTGGTACTCCTCACCGCCAGCGTGGCCGGCCGCCTGTGAGCGGGTACCCACGTGTGCTCGGTCAGGAGGCGCCGTCTCGCCGCTGCCGGGCGGTGTCCCTGCGCGTTCTTACTTCTGAACCGCCGCGGTGATGTGCTTCTCCAACGCCGTGCAGATCGCATCGGCCTGGCCCTCGGTGATGACCAGTGGTGGGGAGAGGACGATCCGGCCGATCCCTGCGCGGACGATGACCCCGTCCTCACGGCAGGAGGCCGCGATCGCCGCCGCGTCGATCCCATCGAACTCGATGCCGAGGGCCAGGCCGACGCCACGGACCTCGACCACCTCGGGGAGGTCGGGCAGTGGCTTGAGGGCTTCGAGCATCAACGTGCCGATGTGCTGTGCCCGAGCCGGCAGGCCTTCTCGTTCGATGATGTCGAGGTTCGCCAGTGATACCGCGGCGCCTACCGGGTGGCCGTTGTAGGTGAATCCGTGCCAGAAAGTGGCGCCGTGCGCCATCCGGATGACCTGGTCGCCGATCAGCACCGCACCCATCGGGATGTAGCCGCTGGACAGGCCCTTGGCGGTGACGAGCAGGTCGGGCGTGACGCCGTACCGCTCGGCGGCGAACCAGTACCCGGTGCGGCCGAAAGCGGTGACGATCTCATCGAGGATCAGCAGGATTCCGTGTTTCCTCAGGACCTCGGCCACCCGTGGCCAGTAGCCGTCCGGTGGCGGCACCATGCCGCCGACGCCGAGCACCGGCTCACCGATGAAGGCCGCGATCTTGTCCGCCCCGATCCGCTCGATGGTCTCCTCGAGCTCGGCTACCAGCACGTCGGTGGCGTTCGGGCCGATCTTGCGGGCGTGCGGGACGCTCAGGTGCACGAAGCCGTCCGGCTGCGGCCCGAACCCCTCCTTCATCGCCGGCATGCCGGTAGCCGCCAGGGAGACCGCACTGACGCCGTGGTAGGCCGACTCGCGCGACAGGATGACGGTCCGTTCGGGCTGCCCGTTGGCGTGGTGGGCCAGCCGGGCGAGCTTGATCGCGGTCTCGGTGCCTTCCGAGCCGCCGTTGGTGAAGAAGACCTTGTTCAGGCCTTCGGGCGACAACTGGACCAGCCGCTCGGCCAGCCTGATCGCCGGCTCGTTGGAGTAGTCCCAGAACGACGGGTAGAACTCCAGCTTGGCCATCTGTTCCGCGGCGACGTCGGCCAGTTCGCGGCGGCCATGGCCGACCGCGCATTGCCAGAGCCCGCAGGTGCCGTCGACATACTCCTTGCCATCGACATCCCATACCAGCGCGCCCTCGCCGCGTTCGATGATCAGCGGCTCAGGTGGCTGTCCGACCACGGTGTGCGGATGGACGATGTACTGCTTGTCCGCGGCCGCCAGCGCTCGTTGATTCGTGGACATGGTTATCTCCTGTCTACCCATACGATGAAATGCGGCGCTAACCGATGCCGACGGGGCTCTGGTGTTCGGTGCGAGTGGTTGTCGAGTCGGCGACCAGGCTGTGGTGCGCCGGCGTCCAGCTGGCGATCACGGACTCACCGGGCGCGGCCGGCAGTGGCGCGCCGCTCACCCGCATGGCACACCCACTGGTGCCGTCGGCGAACCGCAGCCCGATCCGGTGATGGTTGCCGACGTACACGATGTCGGTGACGAGGGCCGGGCGTTGCGGGTGACCGGCAGGGACGGCATCCGCCCGGCTGGACAACTCCAGGCGCTCCGGCCGGACAACAGCCAGCTGTCCGTCCGCCACACCGGCGAACACGTTGGACTCACCGAGGAACTCGGCCACGAACAAGGTGGCCGGCCGCTCGTAGAGCTCGGCCGGTGGTCCGACCTGTTCGATCCGGCCCTCGTTGAACACCGCGATCCGGTCCGACAGCGTCAACGCCTCTTCCTGGTCGTGAGTGACGAAGATGAACGTCATTCCCAGCTCGCGGTGCATCCGGGCGATCTCCCGCTGCAACTGGTCGCGCAGCTTCTTGTCCAGCGCGCCCAGCGGCTCGTCGAGCAGCAGTGCCCGCGGT
This sequence comes from Nonomuraea sp. NPDC026600, assembly GCF_040638335.1. Lineage (NCBI taxonomy): Bacteria > Bacillati > Actinomycetota > Actinomycetes > Streptosporangiales > Streptosporangiaceae > Nonomuraea > Nonomuraea sp. NPDC026600. The sequence continues at coordinate 197,598 of NZ_JBEZYD010000012.1, read as the reverse complement.
TGGTAGACGACCGCGCGGGCGAGGGCGACTCGTTGCTGCTGGCCACCGGACAGTTGCCTGGGCAGCCGATCGGCGTACTGCTCCAACCGGACGAGCTCGAGGGCCGCCCGCACCCTCGCGGCGATCTCGGCCTTCGGCACGGAACGCTGCTGCAGCGGGAAGGCGATGTTGCGGGCCACCGTCATGTGCGGGAACAGGGCGTAGTGCTGGAACACCACACCCAGGTCGCGCTTGTGCGGCTTGAGCCGGCTGATGTCCCGGCCGTCGGTCTCGATCCGGCCGGCGGTCAGTGCGACGAACCCGGCGATCATCGAGAGCATCGTGGTCTTGCCGGAACCGCTCGGGCCGAGGAAGGTCATGAACTCCCCTGGCGCGATGTCGAGCGAGACATCGTTCACCGCGGGCTGCGACGTACCGGCGTACATCTTGCTCACGGCCGAGATCCGGATGCCGTGGCTGGCCTGGCCGAGTGTCGATGGCTGGCTCATGAGGTACTCCGCTGTCGTCGGACGAGCTGGGGAATCAGCAAGGCAAGGGTGGTGACCACGACGATCAGGCTGGACGCCGCCGCGATGGTCGGGTCGATCTCGAGGGTGATCGAGTTGTACATCTGCACCGGCAGGGTCCGGATCTCCGGGGTCTGCAGGAACAGCGCGATGACGATCTCGTCGAGCGATGCGACGAACGCGAACAGGAACCCGGACAGCACCCCCGGCAGGATCAGCGGCACGGTGATCCGCAGGAACGTGGTCCACGACCGGGCACCCAGGCTGGCTGCCGCGTTCTCGAGTGTGCGGTCGTAACCGGCCAGGCTCGTCGACACCGAGGTGATGACGAACGGCAGGGCCAGCACCGTATGCGCGAGGACGAAACCGGTGAACGTGCCGTTCAGCTGCCAGCGCAGGAAGACCGCGTACACGGCCACCGCCACCACGATGCCCGGCATGATCATCGGTGCCATCACGAACGACCGGAGCGCTCCCTTTCCGGCGAACCGCGATCGATCCAGACCGAAGGCCGCGGCGACCCCCAGAACGGTGGCGATCGTGGCGACGACCAGGCCGATCTTTACCGAAGTGATCAGCGAGGACATCCAGGCATCGGAGCCGAAGAACTCGCCGTACCAGCGCCATGACCAGGTCTTGGGCGGGAACTCGAACGTCTGGCCGCCGGAGAAGCTCATCGGGATCACGACGATGGTCGGCGCCACCAGCAGCAGTCCGACCAATGTCACGACCACCCGCAGGCCCCAGCCGAGGTTGTCCTGGCGCTCGGCGCGCACCCTCGTCCTGGAAGGCTTGTCACTCACTGCCCACCGCCTGACCCAGTGCTGCCGTCGGCCGCGCGACGCGGCTGACGGCGAACAGCACCAGCAACGTCACGACCAGCAGCACCGTCCCGAGAGCGCCGGCACCGCCGAAGTCCAGCAAGCTGGAGACCTGCGTACCGATCAGCTGGGAGATCAGCGACTGCTGCGGCGTCCCGAGCAGGGCCGGCGTGATGTAGAAGCCCAGCGTGATGACGAAGACGAGGGAGAAGCCGGACAGCACCCCCGGGATGGACAGCGGCAGGTAGACCCGGACGAACGCTCGCCATCGGGGAGCCCCCAGGCTGGTGGCGGCGTCCAGCAACCGCCGGTCGATCTTCTCCATCCCGCTGTACAAGGGCAGGACCATGTACGGCAGCATCACCTGCACCATGGCGATCGTGACCCCGGCGACGGTGCCGAGCAGGACCACACCGTCGACACCGATCGCGCCGAAGAACCGGTCGATCGGCCCACCGCGCTGCATCAGCATGTACCAGGCGAAGTTGCGCGCCATCAGCGAGGTCCAGAACGGCAACAGGACCAGTACGGTCAGCACGCTCCTGGCCCGCGGACCGACTCTGGTCATCGCGTAGGCGTAGGGGTAGGCGATGATCAGGGTGCACACGGCGACGATCAGCGAGGTGCGCAAGGTCCGGAGCAGGATCTTGATCGACACGTCGTCGTGCAGCAGCGCGGTGTAGTTGCCCAACCCGGCGGCCGGATCGGTGAAACTCCGCCAGATGATGGCCGTCAGCGGGTAGACGAAGAACACCAGCAACATCGCGGTCGCCGGCAACAGCAGCCAGACCGGCGTGGCCGCCCGCGGCCGACGGCGCGGCAGGGTCCCGGTCGCGACCGGGACAGTGGTCTCGCTCATTCTCGGTCTCCTAGCCCGCCTGCCATGCGGTGTACTTCTTCGTCACCGCGTCGAGGTTCTCCGACCACCACTTCACGTCGCTGAGAATGGTGCCGCTCTTGCGGTCGTCGAGGTTCGGGTTCAGCTGCTGCTGTGCCGCGGTGAGGGTCGGCTTCGCGTCGCTGTTGGACGGCAGCACGTTGGCCAGCTCGGTGAACTTCGCCGACTGCTCGGGCTTGGCGGTGAACGCGATGAACTTCATCGCCGCGTCCTTGTGCGGCGTGCCCTTCGGGATGACGAGGGAGTCCCAGGTGAGGATCGTCTTGTCCCACACCGGCTTGAAGGTCGCACCGGCGTTCAGTGAGGAGGTCGCCCGTGCGGTGACCGTCAGCACCATGTCGACCTGGTTGTCCACCATCGCCTGCTGCATCTGGCCGTAGGTCTTCGCCAGCGTGGCCGACGCCTTGATCGCGTCCAGCTTCTTCAGCGCCCGGTCCACGTCCAGCGGGTACAGCTTGTCCGCCGGGACACCGTCGGCGAGCAGGGCGTCCTCGAGGATGCCGGCGGCGACCTCGGGCGGGAGCATGCGCTGGCCCGGGAACTTCGCGGTGTCGAAGAAGTCCGCGATCGTGGTCGGCGGGTTGGTGCCGTACTTCTTCGTGTTGTAGAGGAAGTGCAGGCCGTAGAAGTACGCCGGCACCCCGCAGTCGGTCACCGTGCCGGCCGGGAACTTGCTGGTGTCGAGCTGCGACAGGTCGAGCTTCTCCAGGTACTTGCCACAGTTCTGCGCCGCGAACGCCGCTCCCGAGTCGACGACGTCCCAGGACACCTTGTTCGCCTCGACCATCGTCTTGGTCTTGGCGTCGTCGGTCGGTCCGTCGTTGCGGAATGTCGTGCCGGTGGCGGCGGTGTACGGCGCCTGCCACGCCTTCTTCTGGTTCTCCTGGAACGCGCTGCCGTAGGAGACGAAGGTAAGCGAGTTGGACTGTGCGGACGTCGTGCCGCCACCGCCACCGCCGCCACAGGCGGTGAGCACCGTGGCCGACAGGACGAGGGCCGCCGGGACCAGGAACGTGTTGCGATGCATGGGGCCCTCCGGGCTTCCCAGGTCAGCGGATGCTGCCTTCTTTCGGCCGGCTCGCCAGGGGGCGACGAGCCGGGTCTTGCCTCAGTACTGGTAGGACTTCGTCCGGAGGTACTCCTCGAGCCCGAAGCGGCCGCGCTCCCGGCCGTATCCGGAGCCCTTGGTGCCACCGAACGGAGCGGACGGGTTGAACTTCCCGCCGTTGATGTAGACCGTGCTGGCGTTGAGCTGTGCGGCGACGCGCTCGGCTCGGGCCACGTCCGCGGACCAGACCGCGGCGTTGAGGCCGTACCGTGTCCCGTTCGCGACCGCGACGGCCTCGTCCTCGTCGTCGACCGGGATGATGGCGAGCACCGGCCCGAAGATCTCCTCCTGCGCGATCAGCGCATGGGGCTTCACCTCGGAGAAGACGGTCGCGGGAACATAGAATCCGCGGTCCCGGCCGGTCGGCGTGGCGGGGCCGCCGAGCAGGAGCTTGGCGCCCTCGCGGATCCCGGCGTCGATGAGGCCGAGCACCCGGTCACGCTGGACCGGTGAGATCACCGGCCCCAGCTTCGTCTCGGCGGCGTCCGGGTCACCCGGCACATACGATGCCGCGACCCGTACGACGAGCTGCTCCACCTCGGCCAACCGCGAGCGCGGCACGATCATCCGCGTCAGCGCCGCGCACATCTGGCCGGCGTTCGCGTAGCAGCTCGTCACGCCGTACGACACGGCCGCTTCCAGATCCCCGTCGTCGAGGACCACCATCGGACTCTTGCCGCCCAGCTCGAGCGCGACCTTCTTCACCGTCGCCGCGGCGACCTCGGCCACCCGCCGGCCCGCGCGATCCGAACCGGTGAAGGACACCATGTCGATCTCGGGATGCGCGGCGATGGCCTCGCCGACCTCGGGACCGGTGCCGGAGACCAGATTGACCACACCCGGCGGGAATCCGGCCTGGTCCAGGATCTCGGCCAGCAGGTACGGGGTCAGCCCGGCGACCTCGCTGGGCTTGATGACCACGGTGCAGCCGGCGGCCAGCGCCGGCGCGATCTTGAGCGCGATCTGGTAGAGCGGGTAGTTCCAGGGTGCGATCGCCCCGACCACGCCGATCGGCTCCCGCCGGATCAGCGAGTTGCCGAGCTGCTCGACCTCGAAGAGTTCCTCGGCCCGGTCGGCGGCGTCCTCGAAGGTCTGCACCACGATGCCGAACTGCATGATCCCGGCCTGCGCGCGCGGCGTGCCGACCTCGCTGATGACGCGGTCGACGATCTCCTTCTCGCGCTCGCGCAGACCGGTGGCGACCGCGCGCAACCTGTTCACCCGGTCGCCGACCGGTGTCGCCGCCCAGCCGGGGAACGCCCGGCGCGCGGCCCGGGCCGCGCGGTCCACGTCGGCCGCGGTCCCCGCCGGAACCGTCCCGAGGACCTCACCGGTCGCCGGGTTGAGTACCTCGATCGAACCGGTGCCCTCGGAGGCGACCCATCGGCCGTCGATGTAGATGGTGTCGCGGACGATCATTTCTTCAGGTCCTTCTCGTAACCGGCCAGGTGGGCGAGGTCGGCCCGGGGCGGCGTGAAGATGTCGAGGTTGAGTGTCGGCTCGTACGGCTCGATGTAGTGCGGCGAGCCCGCCGGCACCAGCAACATCGAGCCGGGGCCCATCTCGTGCGGCACGCCGTCGATGTAGTACTTCGCCCGGCCGGACACGATGTACGCGAGCTGGTCGAAGTCCTCGTGGACGTGCGGGTTGAGCGCCATCCCCGGCTCGACGTGGTTCATCACGAGCATCACGTCGTCGGTGACGTAGCCGGCCCGCTTGACTCCGGGCCGCACGTCCTCCAGCGCCAGGTCGTCCCACCGCACAACGGTCCTGTAGAGGTTCTTGCTGCTCACCTGCTGCTCCTTCTGCTGTCGTTACGCGCTGTGTGTCATGCCGGCGGCACCGAGGCGTGGCCGAGGTGTGCCGAGATCTGTTCCGCGGTCGCCTTCAGTGCCTTCCAGAGCCCCGACTCGGGTCCGGCCACTAACGTGTCGGAGGTCCCGATGAGGGCGACCGTCGTACAGATCACTCCGCGGGCGTCGAAGACCGGGGCGGCCACGGCGTGGATTCCCTGCACCACCATGGAGTGCGCGCCCATCCCGTCGGACTTCACCTGCTGGATGCTCTGCTCGATGTCGTGGCGCACCGGCATCGACAGCGAGGACAGCAGCCGATCGACCAACTGGCGGTCGGGCAGGTAGGCCAGGAACACCAGGGACTGCGCGGCGTTCAGCGGTAATTCACGACCCTCCGGCACATGCACGACGGCCAGCCGATCGGTGTCCATCTCGACCCGGGTGACCACGGCACCCCGTCCGCCCCAGAGGCTGAGGACCACGGTCTCGTGCGATTCGGCGCTCAGCGCGGCCATGTACGGCGCCGCGATCTCCAGGACCCGTGCCCGGCGCATCGCGGCCGCACCGAGATGTACGGCGATCGGGCCGGGCTCGAACGCCCCGTCCTCCCCCCGTTCGATCAGGCCGGCGTTGGCCATCGAGGCGAGGTAGCGGTGCGCGGTCGACCGCTGCAGGCCCAGGCCCGCGGCGACATCGGCCGCGCGGACGGTCTGATCCGTGGCCAGCATCCTGAGGATCTCCGCGCACCTGGTCACGGCCTGGATGTCGCCGTCGCGCAGCTCGCTGCGGCTCTTCGGTTCCGTCACGGTGTGTCCCCACGGGCTAGAGCTGACTGATGGCGTGTCCCGCATCGTGCGAATCAAGTCGCTCTATACGGGAACTGAAGGGAACGCTAAGGTTCCACCAAGCGGCTGTCAATAGCAGCCCAAAACGCCACCACCCACGCTATTCATGCGGAATCCCAGGCTCCGGTGGCCAGTCGATGGTCAACGATCGTGTCCCGCATCGCGGGTTCCGCATCCAAGGAGGAGAGATGATCGACGCCACGGACGACGTGGAGTTCGACCCGGACTTCGATGCCGTCGGCGATCCGGAGGTGAGCGAGCTGCTCACCGGTGCCGTCGACCTGCACGTGCATCCGGCGCCGTCGCCGTTCCCGCGCCGGCTCGGTCTACTGCAGGCGGTCCGGCAGGCCCACGCGGCGGGCTTCAAGGGTCTGATCGTGAAGTCCCACCACCACAGCATGGTCACCGACGTCCTGGCCGTGTCGGACGCGGTCGGCGGCCTCCCCATCCCGGTCCATTCCGGCGTGGCGTTGAACAACCAGGTCGGCGGGATCAATCCGGCGGCGGTCGAGCTCGCGCTCAACCTGGGCGGTCGGATCATCTGGTTCCCGACCATCTCCTCAGACCAGCACATCTGCGTGCACAACGAGGAACTGAAGTTCCCCCGCACGGCCAAGCCCTTCCGCAAGGACACCCCGACCCCGGTCCTCGACGAGAACGGCGCCATCCTGCCCGAGGTCCACGACGTGCTGGACCTGATCAAGGCCGCGGACGCCATCCTCTCCGGCGGCCACATGGGCGTCGGCGAACTCGACGCGGTCATCCGCGCGGCGGCGGCGAAGGGCATCGAGAAGATCATCGTCAGCCACCCGAACTTCGTCATCGGCGCCGTGCCCGAGCTGTGCCGCGAGTGGTCCGGCCTGGGCGTCAAGTTCGAGCACGAACTCTGCATGTACGACGACCGGTCGTCGTTCTACCACTGGGAGCTCGACACCATGCTCGAGTACGTCAAGGCGACCGGCGTCGAACACAGCCTGATCGGCTCGGACCTCGGCCAGCTGAACAACCCGCTGCCGGTCCAGGCCTATCGCCGGATCGTGCGTGGCCTGCTCGACCTCGGCGTCAGCCACGACGACATCCGGACCATGATCAGCACCAACCCCGGCGAACTGCTGGGAGTCTGACGTGCCCGGGCTGCGGTCACTGGTCCGCGAGCGGCCGGCGATCGGCACGTTCCTCAAGCTCCCCCAGCCGGAGGTGGTGGAGATCCTCGCCATCGCCGGGCTGGACTTCCTGATCTGCGACACCGAACACGCGCAGATCGACGAATCCGGGGCACGCACCGTCATCCAGGCCGGTCGCGCCGCCGGCATCCCGATCGTCGTCCGGGTGCCGACCATCGACCCCGGGCAGATCAACCGGCTGCTCGAAGCCGGAGCCGCCGGCATCCAGCTGTCCAGCACGACGTCGGCCGACAGCGCCGAGAAGCTGTCGCGTTTCACCACCTACCCGCCGACCGGGGCGCGTGGGCTGAGCACCGCGCAACCCGCGGCGCGGTTCGGCACCATCCCCCTGGCCGAATACATCACCTTGAGCAACGACCAGGTCCTGCGCGTCGGCCAACTCGAGTCGGCACGGTACGACGACCCCCTCGACGACATCATGTCGTCGCTGGACATCGCCTTCATCGGCACCATGGACCTGTCAGTGGATCTCGGCGTACCGGGACAGGTAGGTGCCCCGGCGGTGCGGACCAAGATCGGCGAGATCGAAGCCGCGGCCCGCCGGACCGACACCCCGCTGGGCATATTCGCGACGACCGCGGCCGAGGCCGAGCGGGCCGTCGCCACCGGCTATCGCTACATCGCGGTCGCGAGTGATCTCGCCCTGCTGACCACCGCGGCCCAGGAGCGGTTCACCGTACTGATGGAGGCCGTCGGAGGCGCGCGTGGCTGATCTGTCGACCGCGTTCGGCGGTCTCCGGCTGCCCAACCCGGTCATCGCGGCGTCCTGTGAGTACACGATGACCGAGCCGGGCATCCTCGCCTGCCTCGACGCCGGCGCGGGGGCGGTCGTGGCGAAGTCGATCAACGAGTCGCCCGCCGCCGCCAAGCAGCTCGACATCGCCGACTACCTCCTGCTCGACCACGACCTGCACGCGGTGCCGTGGACCTCGGCCCACGGCACGGAGACGCTGTTCAACCGCTCCGGCCTCGCCCAGACCACGCTCGAGGAGTGGGTGGCGATGCTGGAACGTTGCCAACGGCACGCGTCCGCGACCGGCTCGGCGGTGATCGGCAGCGTGACGGTCGCCTCCGCCGAAGGTGCCGCCCGGCTGGCCGCGGCGATGGCCGAGGTCGTTCCCGCGATCGAGGTCAACGTCGGCGCGCCGCACGGCCGTGAAGCCGCCGCTGTCCGGCAGATCACCGAGGCGGAGGGCGTCGCGCACTACACCCGGACCGTCCGGGCCGCGGTCGACTGCCCGCTGATCGTCAAGCTGCCCGGCCAGGCCGGCGACATCGTGGCAATGGCGCGCGCGGCGGCCGGCAACGGCGCCGACGCGGTGTGCCTGACCGGCCGGTTCAACGGGTTCGTGCCGAACCTCGACACCTGGGACCCGGAGCTCGGCTCCTGGGGCGCGATCGGCGGTCCCTGGGCCTTGCCGATCAGCCTGTACTGGATCAGCAAGTGCTTCGGCACCGTACCCGCCCTGATCGGCACCAACGGCGCGCGCGACGGCCTCGACGTCGCCCGCTTCCTCCTGTCCGGCGCGCGGGCGGTGGAGATGGCGAGTCTGCTGCTGACCAACGGCGCGCCGGCCTTGGCCGACACGATCAGCCAACTCGACGCCTACCTCGATCGACACGGCGTGACCCACCTGGACGAGGTCATCGGAGCCGCCGCGCGGCGGGCCAAGGGATACCACGAGATAGACCCGATCATCCCGCCCGTCCGGCCCTGGCTGGACAACTGACAAGGAGACCGATGCACCATCAGCCGGCTGATCTCGTCCTCGTCAACGGACGGGTGCTGACGCTGGACCAGCACGCCACCGAGACCACCGCGCTCGCCGTAGCCGGCGATCGGATCCTGGCAGCGGGCACCGACGACGACATCCGTGCCCTCACCGGCCACGCCACGACAGTGATCGATCTGGCCGGTCGCACCGTTCTCCCCGGCATCAACGACGCGCACCTGCACCTGTCCCTCCTCGGGCTCGCGATGCCGCCTCATGTCATCGACCTCTCACCGCAACGCAGCCTCGAAGACCTGCAACGCACGCTGGCCACCGCGGCGGCCACGACGCACGGGGAATGGCTCATCGGCACGAGCTGGAGCGAAGGAGAGATCGCCGAGTTCGCGGATCGGGCCCGGCCACCGCATCGGCACGACCTCGACCCGCACAGCGGCGACCGCCCGGTGGCGCTGCACCACATCTCGAAGCACGGAGTGTGGGCCAACACCGCGGCGCTGCGGATCGCCGGGATCACGTCCGCCACACCGGATCCGGAGGGCGGGATCATCGTCCGCGACGCCGACGGCGAGCCGACCGGGCTCCTGCTGGAGACCGCGTCCGAACTGCTGACAGCGCACATCCCACCTGCCGGCGCGGAGCAGCGGCAGGAGGCCCTGCGCGCCGCCCTGCGCCTGCTCAACAGCCTCGGCATCACCAGTCTCACCGACCCGATGGTCTCCCCGGACGCCCTGCGCGATCTGGTCCTGCTGCGACGATCCGGCGAGCTGACCGTCCGGACCAGCGTCTTGATGTACTGGGACTCCGCCATGTCGACCTCGCTCGAGAAGGTCGGCACCGGCCTGCGCACCTCCGGCCTGGCCGCCGGGCTGGGAGACGAATGGCTGCGGATCGGCGGGGTCAAGGTCTTCTCCGACGGCGTTCCCAGCCAGGGCACAGCCTGGACGTACCAGCCCTACCACCACGACTGCACCGGCGGCCTGACCACCCCCGGCGCCGACGACACGGCCCGATACGACGAACTGCTCGACATCATCGAGGTCGTTCACCGGAACCGGATGCATGCCCAGGTCCACGCCACCGGGGACCGGGCCGTCGACGCGGTGATCGACGGCGTACTGCGTGCCCAGAGCCGCGACCCGTGGCCCGACGCCCGGCACGCGATCCTGCACGGCACGCTGATCAAGGACCCGCTGACCATGCGGCGCCTCGCCGACCACGGCATCGGCGTGGTCACCAGCTCGGTCATGAAGGCCGGACTCGCCGCGGGCCTGCGATCAGCTCTTGGCGAGGAGGGGGCGCACGCGACCTTCCTGGCCGGCTCGCTCCTCGCCGCCGGCGTCCAGGTGGCCGACTCCTCCGATGCTCCCGTCGTACCCCCGGACTGGCGGCGCGGTCTGCAGACCCTCGTCACCGGCGATGGGTACGGCGCCCGGGCCGCGACCGAACGGCTCACCCGGACCCAGGCACTGCGGCTGTGGACCAATGCCGGCGCCAGCCTCGAAAGTGCGGAGCACACCAAGGGCAGCCTCGAACCCGGCAAGCTCGCGGACTTCGTCGTACTGGCTGAAGATCTGCACAGCGTGGCCGACCACGAACTCTCGGGTCTGACCCCGCAGCTGACCTACGTCGGCGGCGCGTGCGTCTTCGACAGCTTTTAGCAGCGGTCACCGCGGCCGATGAAGCACCTGCATGCTGCGGGAGGTCACCGTCACCTGAGCGGAGAACGGATGCTCTCCGTCGGAGACGCCCTTGTCGTCGGTGTCGAGGATCGGCAGCCAGTGGTCGCCGAACTCCGCGCCCGGCAAGGTGAAGGTCATGTCCTCATGGTGGGCGTTGATCAGCAACAGGAAGGAGTCGTCCACGATCCGCTCGCCGCGCGTCCCCGGCTCGGTGATCGCCTCGCCGTTGAGATAGACCATCAGCGACTTGGCGTAGCCGATGTGCCAGTCGCCGGCCGTCATCTCCGTGCCGCCGGGCGTGAGCCACACCAGGTCGCGCTTGCCGTCCTCCGGGTGGCGGCCATGGAAGAAGCGGCGGCGCTGGAAGACCGGGTGCTCGCGCCGCAGCCGCGACAGCTCGCGGACGAAGTCCAGCATCTCCGACTCGGTGTGGAGCTGCGACCAGTCGATCCAGGCGAGTTCGTTGTCCTGGCAGTAGCCGTTGTTGTTGCCCCGCTGCGTGCGGCCGAGCTCGTCTCCGTGGGAGAGCATCGGCACGCCCTGCGACAGGAACAGCGTCGTCAGGAAGTTGCGGCGCTGGCGGTCGCGGAGCCGGACGATCTCGGGGTCCTCGACGGGCCCCTCGGCGCCGCAGTTCCAGGAGCGGTTGTCGTCGGTGCCGTCGCGGTTGTTCTCGCTGTTGGCCTCGTTGTGCTTGCGGTCGTACGACACCAGGTCCGTGAGGGTGAAGCCGTCGTGGCAGGTCACGAAGTTGATGGAGGCGACGGGCCGGCGGCCGGAGGAGGCGTAGAGGTCGGCGGAGCCGGTCAGGCGGGAGGCGAACTCGGGCAGCGCCGAGTGGGTGCCCCGCCAGAAATCTCGCACTATGTCGCGGTATTTCCCGTTCCACTCCGTCCACAATGGCGGGAAATTTCCGACTTGGTAGCCGCCGGGGCCGACGTCCCACGGCTCCGCGATCAGTTTGACCTGCGAGATCACCGGATCCTGCTGGATCAGGTCGAAGAAGGCGCTCAGCCGGTCGACGTCGTGCAGCTCCCGCGCCAGCGCCGCCGCCAGGTCGAACCGGAACCCGTCGACGTGCATCTCCAGCACCCAGTAACGCAGCGAGTCCATGATGAGCTGGAGCGCGTGCGGCGACCGGACGTTCAGTGAGTTGCCGCAGCCCGTGTAGTCGAGGTAGTAGCGCCGGTCACCGTCGTGCAGCCGGTAGTAGGCCGAGTTGTCGATCCCCCTGAACCCCAGCGTGGGCCCCATGTGATCGCCCTCGGCCGTGTGGTTGTAGACCACGTCGAGGATGACCTCGATGCCCGCCTCGTGCAGCGCCCGCACCATGCCTTTGAACTCCAGCACCTGCTCGCCCCGCGTGCCCGAGCTGCTGTAGCGGCCGTGGGGGGCCAGGTAGGCCATGGTGTTGTAGCCCCAGTAGTTGGTCAGCCCCCGCGCCACCAGGAAGTGCTCGGGCATGTAGTGGTGCACCGGCATCAGCTCGACCGCCGTCACGCCGAGCGAGAGCAGGTGGTCGATGATCGCCGGGTGCCCCACGCCCGCGTAGGTGCCGCGCTGGTCCTCGGGCACCGCCGGGTGGCGCATGGTGAGCCCCCGCACGTGCGCCTCGTAGATCACGGTCTCGTGGTACGGGGTGTGCGGCGGCCGATCGTTCCCCCACTCGAAGAACGGGTTGACGACCACATTTTTCGGCATAAAGGGGGCGCTGTCGGCCGTGTTGAGCCGCGTCGGGTCGGTGAAGTGATACGGGAACAATGCTTCATTCCACGTCAGATCACCGTCGATCGCCTTGGCATAGGGATCGAGGAGCAGTTTCGCCGGATTGCACCGGTGTCCGTGCGACGGCTCGTACGGGCCGTGCACGCGATATCCATAACGTTGTCCCGGCGCGATGCCCGGCAGGTAGCCATGCCAGACGAATCCATCGACTTCCGGCAGATCCACACGTTCTTCGGAGCCGTCATCGTCAAAAAGGCATAGCTCGACTCGCTCGGCCACCTCGGAGAACACCGCAAAACTGGTGCCCACGCCGTCCCAGGTGCCGCCAAGTGGATAGGGCTCTCCCGGCCAGACTTCGCGCATGTGACCCAATTGTCGCACGCGATCGCGGTCCCGCTAGAGGAGTTCGGCGTTGAGGCTGATCGTCGTGCCCGCCAACGCCTTACTCACCGGGCAATTCGCCTTCGCGGTTTCCGCCGCCTCCTGGAATTGCTCGGCCGTGATCCCGGGCACGTGTCCCTTCACGCTGAGGACGATTCCGGTGATGCCCTCACCCGGCTGGAACGTCACGTCCGCGCTGGTCTGCAGCGACTCCGGCGGCGTGCCGGCGCCGGCCAGGCCGTGCGAGAGCGCCATCGAGAAGCAGGAGGAGTGGGCGGCCGCGATGAGCTCCTCGGGCGAGGTCTTGCCGTTCGCCGCCTCGGCCCTGGAAGCCCAGGAGACCTCGAACGTGCCGACACCCGAGGTGTCGAGTGACACCGTGCCCGACCCGTCGAGCAGCGCGCCCTTCCACTGAGTGGTGGCGGTGCGAGTGGTGGCCATATCGGTTGCTCCCTCTGGTCGTGGGATTCCGACCCTATCGCGGGCTCGACAAAGTTCTGCGGCTCGGTCATCCGTGTGCACTTTTCCGGCGAATAATGACATGCTCGGGTCGCGGCGCACCCGCCGCCTTGGTCCGGATCACGGGAGTGTGGTGCCAGTGGAGGCACCGTACGACGACCGCCTGCTACATCAGCGGGTGGTCGGCGGCGACGAGGCCGCGCTCGGGGAGGTCTACGATCGGCTCTCCTCGCTGATCTTCGGTCTCGCCCTGCGGGTCACCAGGGACCGTGTGATCGCCGAGGACATCACACAGGAGGTGTTCCTGGTCTTCTGGGAACGGCCGCTGGCCTACGACCCTGACCGTGGCACGCTGCGCGCGTGGCTCGCCACGATCGCGCACCGCCGCGCGGTCGACCACGTGCGGGCCGAGGAGCGCCGGCGGGTCTCCACGCTGGGTCCCAGGCTCTACGAGCCGGAGCCCGCCAGGCTGGAGGACAACGTGCTCGCGGCCGACGAGGCCAAGCGGGTACGGCAGGCGGTGACGGCGCTGCCCGAGGGCCTGCGGGAAGCGGTCGAACTGGCCTACTACGGTGGTAGGACATACCGCCAGGTGGGCGAGGAACTGGGCGTGCCCGAGGGCACGGTCAAGTCGCGGATCCGGCTGGCGTTGCGCCGCCTGGCGGACGCGCTGGCAGAGGAAGAGGTGTGATGGAGCCCGTCGAGCGTCTCTATCTGGACGCGCTGATGGAGGACCCGGCCGTACCGGAACGCTCTCTGCGTCCCCAGCTTCTCGCCGGGGCCAGGGCCCGCCGCAGGCCCGCCGCTCCCACCGCGCCCTGGGCGCAGCCGTACGCGGGGCGGGTCGCCGCCATGGACGCGCTGCTCGCCTCCGCCGCGGAGGAGGACTGGTCACGGGTCATCGTCGAGGGCTGGACGCTCCAGGAACTCGTCGCCCACCTCGCCGCCAAGGACGGCCTGCTGGCGGCCTCGGTCGGCGCCCCCGTACTGGGCCCGGCCATCGGCGCGAACGACGCGCTGGGCCGTACCGCCGACGTCCAGAACTACGAGCGGGCCCGCAGCCCGGAACAGACCAGGCGCGACTGGCGCGCCCAGGCCGACGCCCTCTGCCGCCACCTGGCCGCCCTCGCCCCCGGCACCGTCGCGGGCCTCGATGGCCTCGACGCGCCGGTGTCGGACCACGTGCTGGCCAGATGCCTGGAGACGTGGGTACACGCCGACGACGCCGCCCGCACCGCCGGCCTCCGGCTGCCGGACCCGATCCCCGAGCACATCCACCCCACGGCCGACCTGTGCGCGCGGCTGCTGCCGTGGACGATGCTCCTGTCCGGCCTGGACGGCAGCGGGCGCACGCTCCTGCTCACGCTGACCGGGCCGGGGGGCGGCGAGTGGCACGTGCCGCTGGGCGTGGGGGACGCCGCCGGCGGCGACGCCCCGGACGCGCACATCACGGCGGACGTGGTGGGGTTCTGCTTCCTGCTGGGCGGGCGGGGCGACTCGCGGTCGTTCCCCGCCGACCTCGAAGGCGACCTCGCCCTGGCCCACGACGTCCTCGACACCGCTCCGGCCCTCTCGGGCCCCTGAGGGCCGGGCTTGGGCCTCCCCAAAGCAGTCGGGTCTGTGCCTCCGCGGGGCAGGCGGTCAGGACGACTGAGCCTGTGTCACCAGATCCCTGGCGTACTCGTCGTCGCTCTCCGCCAGCACCCGCTTGGCGCCCTGTTCGGCCCGCGGGTCGCCCCGGTCGGCGAGCCCGCGCGTGGCCTCCGCCACCGTACGGAAGTCGGCGTCGTCGAGCCGGTCGGCGAGTGCCTCGCGGATCTGCGGCGTGTCGGCCTTGAGCGAGGCCAGCCCGGCGGTGGCCCAGTCGCGGATCTCCGCCTCGTCGTCCCGCGTCATGCCGATCAGCAGCTCCAGCCCCTCCTCGTGGTCCGGCGGCAGCACGTCGGCCAGCGCGATCGCGTCGGTCATCGTGCGCTGGTGGTCCGGACGGCCGATGATGTCGAGCACCTGCGGCAGCGCCCGGGGGTCGCCCTGATGGCCGAGCCCCGCCAGCACCGAACGGAGCACCTGCGGGTTGCCCTCGGTGGTGGCCATCTTCTGCAGCAGCGGCAGCGTCTGCTCCAGGTACGGCTTGGCGTCGTCGGCGAACCCGAACTGGGCGATCGCGTCGACCCCGAACTCCCGCTCCCTGGCGTCCTCACTCACGCACAGCCTGGCCAGCACCTCATACGTCTCGTCGTCGGCCCGCTTGCCCAGCGAGTCGGCGACGATCCACCACGTCTCGGCGTCCTCGTCGGTGTCGCGATGCGCCAGGGCCCGCGCCACGAGCTGGTCGGCCGACGTGTAGGCGCTCATGGCGTCCTCCAGCAGCGTCGCGATGGCGGCGTGCCCGCGCTGCGCCTGCACCTGCTCGGTCTGCTCGCCGTCGGGGGAGCGCCCGGCCACGGTGACGAGCTCGGTGCCGTCCTTGGCGAACTGGCGCGCCACGACGTACTCCCAGTCGTCGTGGCCGATCTGGTCGAGCAGCGCGGTCTCCAGATGCACGCCCACCCAGTCGATCGCGATGTCGAGCGGGCTGTCGCCGTCTCCGTCGTACTTGCCGGCGTCGGCCCCGCTGTCCAGCAGCAGCCGCGCCACGCCCAGGGCGCCGCGCCTGGCCGCCAGCGAGAGCGGGGTGTCGCCGTCGTCGTTGGCGGCGTCGACCTCGGCTCCGGCCTCGATGAGCGACTCGGCCGTCTCGGCCTGCCCCTTGGCCGCGGCCCAGAGCAGCGCGGTCCAGCCGCCGTTCTCCCGCCCGTTCACGTCGGCACCGGCGGCCAGCAGCAGGCCCGCGACCTCGGCCCGGTCCCAGGCGGCGGCCGCGCAGAGCGGCAACCCGCCTTCCTCGCCCGCACTGGCCAGGTTGGGGTCGGTGCCACCGGCGAGCAGCTCGCTCACCTTCTCCGACTCGCCGTTCAACGCGGCCTGGTAGAGCTGTTCCTCATGCATGACTGGACCCTAACCTGGATCAGGCCAAGCCCGGGTCAGCCCCCCGAAAGGCTCGCCACCCGCCTCAGCTCTTAGAGGTATGACTCTTCCTCCCACGGGAGGAGCCAGATCTTCGTGAAACGCGATATGTTGCGAGTATGACTGACCCTGGTGAGGTAAGGGCCTCCGACGCCGAACGAGAAGCTGTCGTGGAGCAGCTCCGCGTCGCCTCGGTCGACGGGCGGCTGACGCTCGTCGAGCTGACCGACCGTACTGAGGCGGCCTACACCGCCACCACCCACGCCGAGCTGGCCATGCTCACCCAGGACCTGCCCGCCTCCGGTGCCGTGCCCGTGCCCCCGGTCCACCAGGAACAGCCTGTGCGCAAGCGGCGCTGGTTCGTCGGCATCATGGGCGACTCCAAGCGGCGCGGCACCTGGCGGATCGACC
Organism: Nonomuraea sp. NPDC026600; assembly: GCF_040638335.1. Taxonomy (NCBI): domain Bacteria; kingdom Bacillati; phylum Actinomycetota; class Actinomycetes; order Streptosporangiales; family Streptosporangiaceae; genus Nonomuraea; species Nonomuraea sp. NPDC026600. Next base: position 181,046 of record NZ_JBEZYD010000012.1, on the reverse strand, counting down.
AGGAGCTGGGCGCGGTCGCCGTGATGGGCGACGTGCTGCTGGACCTGCGCGAGGCCGAGGTCCGCACCAATGTGGTCGACATCATGGCCGTCTCGGTGATGGGCGACGTGAAGATCATCGTCCCCGACGGCGTGAACGTGGACCTCGACGGCATGGCCGTCATGGGCGACAAGCGGGTCGACGTCCTGGAAGCGCCGCCGGGCACGAACGCGCCGGTCATCCGGGTGCACGCGTATGCGGTGATGGGCGACATCAAGGTGATCGGCGACTCCCGCGCGCAGCCGCTCCAGCGCGGTCTGGCCGCCTGGCGCGAGCAGTGGCGCAAGCTGCACGGCGACGACTGGCGCAGCATGCGCAGGCAGCTCCGCGACGACCACCGCAGCCTGCACCGCGGCTACTGACGCGTTCGGGGGCTGGGCGCGCCCCTACGAGCCCAGCACCGCCATCAGCGGCAGCGGGTTGATGTAGTCGCGATAGTGCGCGATATGTCCGTCACGGACCCGGAGCACGGCGATGACCCGCTGCGTGAACGGCGCCCCGGTGGCCCTGACGTGACCGTGGACGGTGTACTCGACGATGACCACCTCGGGATCGGCCGTCTCGTGGATCATCACATCGACGTGCGTCTCGAACTCGATCAGCCGCCCACCCGCCGCCAGGAACGCGCGGATCTCGTCCTGCCCGATGAGGGTCTCCGGGACGCCCTCGGGACGGTACGGCCACTCGATGACCCCGTCGGGAGCCATCAACTCCACGAACCGCTCCACGTCCGCCGACAGGCTCAGCTCCAGCACCCGCTCGGCCACTTCACGCGCGTTCACGGCCACCCCCCTTTCGTTGAACACGTGTTCATTGAACGACCGTATAACGAAGATCGTGGTTCGGTCAACGCCCGTACAATGAATCGGTGCCCGACGAGAAGCCGCGCCGTACCCGCGCCGAACAGCGCCGTGAGACCGAGGACCGGATCCTCGCCGCCGCCCGTGCCACCTTCGCCGAGCTCGGCTACGAGCGCACGACGATCCGGGGCGTGGCCTCCACCGCCGGCGTCAACGCAGGGTTGGTGATGCACTACTTCGGCAGCAAGGAGGAGCTGTTCTCGCGCGCGGCCATGCTGCCGGAGGAGGAGCTGCCGGTGGGGCATCCGGCCGAGGCCCTGCTCACCTCGCTGCGCCGGCGGCTCGACGACGAACCGGTCGCCTCGCTCGTCGTGCTGCGTTCCATGCTCACGCACGCGGAGGCGTCAGGGGAGTTCCGGGTGGCGGCGTCGGCCTGGCTCGACCGGGTGGGGGCGGCCATCCCGGCCGCCGACGCCGAGCTGCGTGCCGGGCTGATCAGCGCGATCATCAACGGGGTGGTGCTCGATCGCTACCTGCTCAAGCTGAGCTCCCTGGCGGACGCCCCCGCCGATGACATCCTCGCCCTCCTGCGCCCGTGCTTCGAGAGCCTGGCGGGGGAGTCGGGCTGACGTCCTGGGCCAGGGCCGCTCCTACGAGGCCGCTTGACGTCCTGGGCCATGGGCCGCCGTTACGAGGCCCCTTGACGCCATGGGCCGCTGTTACGAGGCCGCCGCTCCAGCCGGCGCGCGGGCGGCGGTGGCGTAGCGCTCCAGGAGGACCTCGGCCAGTTCGGGAGCCGGGCCGAGCACGTCGGCGACCACGTCGGCGCCTGCTTCGAGGGTGCTCCGCCGTACTTTGTCGGCGAAATAACCGGGCGCCAGCAGGTACGGCGCGACGGCCACCCGTGGCGCGCCCGCTTCGCGGAGGAGCGCCACGGCCTGCGCGGGCGTCGGCTCGGCCGCCGACGCGTACGCCGCCGTCACCGCCCACCACCCTCGCCCCTCCGCACCTGAGCCACCGCTGAAGCCCGAGCCACCGCTGAAGCCCGAGCGGGCGCTGACGCCCAAGCCGGCCCCTGAGCGCGCCGGCCGCCGCCAGTCGCGGGCCATCCGCGCGATCACGCCGTTGGCGCGCGGATCGCTGGACCCGGCCGACACCAGCACGACCGCCGTATCCGGATCTCCGATCACCACTCCCGCCTCAGTCAGCCGCCGTTCCAGCGTCGTCAGCAGCAGCGGGTGCGGTCCCAGCGTCGCGCCGTAGCGCACGCGCAGCCGGGGGTTGCGCGCCCTGGCCTCGTTGAGCGCCGCCGGCAGGTCCACCCGGCTGTGGTACGCCTCGGTGAGCAGCAGCGGCAGCACCACGGCCTCGTCCAGCCCGCGCAGCGCCTGCGCCAGTGACGGGGTCGCGTGGTCGAGGTACGCCGTCCGCACCGGCAGCCCCGGCCGGGCCCGCCGTACCTCGTCGAGCAGGGCTTCCACGGTCGCGGCGGCGCGCGGGTCGCGAGACCCGTGCGCTACCGCGACCAGTGGCACGTCCTGGCCCGTCCCGTCTGCCAACGAGACGGGCCACATGCTGGGGTTTACAGGTGAATGCCGCATTCGACCTTCCCCAGCCCCGCCCAGCGGCCGCTGCGCGGGTCCTCGCCGTCCGCGACCTGCCGGGTGCAGGGAGCGCAGCCGATCGAGGGGTAGTTGTCATAGTGCAACGGGTTGATCAGCACCCCGTTGTCGGCCATGTAGTTGTCGACGTCGTCCTGGGTCCACTTGGCGATCGGATTGACCTTGACCATCTGCCGCTTGGCGTCCCACTCCACGACCTTGGTGTCGGCGCGGGTGGCCGCCTCGTCGCGGCGGATGCCCGAGATCCACGCCAGGTACGGTTCGAGCGCCCGGTTGAGCGGCTCCACCTTGCGCAGGTAGCAGCACAGGTCCGGATTGCGGCCGAACAGGCGCGGCCCGAGCTCGCGTTCCTGCTCCTCCACCGTGCGCGGCCCCCGCACATTGATCACATTGACGTCATAGACCTGCTGAACCGCGTCACGGGTGCCGATCGTCTCGGCGAAATGGAATCCGGTGTCGATGAACAGCACGTCAACCCCGGGCTTGACCCGGCTGACCAGGTCGATGAGCAGGGCGTCGCTCATCGAGGAGGTCAGGCACAGCCGGTCGCCGAACGTCGCCGCCGCCCACCGGATGATCTCGCGGGCGGACGCCTCCTCCAGGAACACAGCGGCGGACTCGACGATGTCCTGCAGGTCGAGCGTGCCGCGTTGTTCTCTCAGACCGACCTCGATGTCGACGAGCGTCATATCTTCACTCCGATTCCGAGAAATTTAAGCTTGAAGGCGCGGGCGCAGGACCGGCAGTACCAGCCGCCGTGCGCCGCGGAGTCGGGGGCGTTGGGATCGCCTTCGTAGGGCTCGAGGTCCTCGTCGCCGCAGTAAGGGCAGTGGAAGGGAACGGCTCGCGTGGTCATCTCAGGTCCGCCTCGTCCGCTCGCTGCACCCAGTCGGCGAACGACTCGCCTTCCTTCTTCTGGGCGTCGTAGTGCTTCACGACCCGCTCCACGTAGTCGGGCAGCGCCTCGGCGGTGGTCTTGAGCCCGCGTACCTTCCTGCCGAAGCCGGGGTTGACGCCGAGCGAGCCGCCCAGGTGGATCTGGTAGCCCTCGACCTGCTCGCCGTTCTCGTCGACGACGAGCTGGCCCTTGAGGCCGATGTCGGCGACCTGGATGCGGGCGCAGGAGTTGGGGCAGCCGTTGACGTTGATGGTGAGCGGCTCGGCGAAGTCGGGCAGGCGCCGCTCCAGCTCGTCGATCAGGTTGGCGGCGGTGGCCTTGGTCTCGACGATGGCCAGCTTGCAGAACTCGATGCCGGTGCAGGCCATCGTCTGGCGGCGGAACGTCGACGGGTTGACCTGGAGGTCGTTCGCCTCCAGCTCGGCGACCAGGGAGTCGACCTGGTCGGGCGCGACGTCTAGGACGACCATCTTCTGCTCGACCGTGGTGCGGACGCGGCCGGAGCCGTGCCGCTCGGCGATGTCGGCGATCAGGTGCAGCTTGTCGCCGTCGAGGCGGCCGACCTTGGGCGCGAAGCCCACGTAGAAGTTGCCGTCCTTCTGCGGGTAGACCCCGACGTGGTCGCGGCGGGAGCCTCGTGGCGCCTCGGGCGCGGGCCCGTCGGGCAGCGCCTCCTTGAGGTACTCGGTCTCGAGGATCTCCCGGAACTTCTCCACGCCCCAGTCGTTGACCAGGAACTTGATCCGCGCCCGGTGCCGCAGCCGCCGATACCCGTAATCACGAAATATCCCGATGACGCCGCCGTAGACGTCGCCCACCTGGTCAGGGCGTAGGAACACCCCGAGCCGCTTGCCGAACATCGGGTTGGTGGACAGCCCCCCGCCGACCCACAGGTCGTAGCCCTTCTCCCCGCTGGGCAGCTCGACACCCACGAACGCCACGTCGTTGATCTCGTGCACCGTGCAGTGCGACGGGCACCCGCTCACCGCCGACTTGAACTTGCGCGGCAGGTTGGAGAAGGCCGGGTCGCCGACGAACCGCTCGTTCAGCAGGCGGATCTCCTCGCTGGCGTCCAGCACTTCCTCGGTGTCGATCCCGGCCAGCGGGCAGCCCAGGATGACGCGCGGGGTGTCGCCACACGCCTCGGTGGTCGACAGGCCGACCGCCTCGAGCCGCTCCCAGATGTCGGGCACGGCCTCGATCTCGATCCAGTGGAGCTGGACGTTCTGCCGGTCCGTCAGGTCGGCGGTGCCCCGGCCGTAGTCGTTGGAGATGTCGGCGATGACCCGTAGCTGCGGAATGCTGAGCTGACCGCCGTCGATCCGCACCCGGAGCATGAAGTAGCGGTCGTCGAGCTCCTCGGGCTCCAGGATCGCGGTCTTGCCGCCGTCGATCCCGGGCTTGCGCTGGGTGTAGAGGCCGTACCAGCGCATCCGGCCCCGCAGGTCAGCGGGGTCGATCGAGTCGAAACCACGCTTGGAGTAGATGTCGATGATCCGCTGGCGGACGTTCAGGCCGTCGTCGTTCTTCTTGTTCTCTTCATTCTTGTTGAGCGGCTCCCGGTAACCGAGAGCCCACTGGCCTTCGCCGCGCGGGCGTTTGTGATGCCGGCTGGCAGGGGTGCTCATTGCGCGTCCTTCGGTGGATGGGCGCGCGCAGGCTTCCTCCCGCCTCATCATTGAGGGCAGGGGTGAAGGAGGAGATTTGCGACGCGCGCAACGGAGAAAACGGGTGGGTTAGCGGGCGTCGCAACAGATGGCACTGCGGACACGCTGAAGATCGACGTGTCGTCGACCGACAAGCATGGGGTCCGCTGGCATATCTCGAAGATACGCTAGGTATCCGTTATGTCCAAGACAGGGTCCATACTGTGGACGCCTCACTACCCCTGACGAGGCCAGTCCAGGTCCGACTCGGCCGGTTCCTCCGCCTGCTGGTGCTGGCAATCGCACCAGGATCCGCCGCGACACTCCTCGTGGCGCTTGCTCTTGCAGTTCTCGCAGATCACCCTTGCATTATTCCTCGTAGAACGTTGTTCGGTTAGGCTGGCCCGCGTGGACCTGATGGGCGAGTTGCTGGCCGACCTGCGCGCGGAGACCGCGTCATTCGACGATCTGTTACTGACCCTCGAACCCGGAGACTGGGAGCTGGCCACGCCCGCCGAGGGGTGGGCCGTGCGCGACCAGGTGAGCCATCTGGCCTGGTTCGACGAGGCGGCGCGCACCGCCGTGACCGACCCCGACGTGTTCCGGACGGCGGCGGCTCACTTCACCTCCACCGACGACCTCGCCGCGGAGTTCCGCGGGCTCGCCTCCGGCGAACTGCTCCACTGGTTCCGTACGGCCCGCGCCCGCAGCATCGAGGTGTTCGCTGGGCTGTCGGCCCGCGACCGGCTGCCGTGGTACGGGCCCGACATGTCGGCCGCGTCCTTCGTCACCGCCCGGCTGATGGAGACCTGGGCGCACGGCCAGGACGTGGCCGACGCGCTCGGCGTCACCAGGGAGCCCACCCGCCGGCTGCGGCACGTGGCGATGATCGGGGTCAGGGCCCTGCCGTACGGTTTCGCCGTCCGGAACCTGCCCCTCCCTGAGCGGCCGGTCCGCGTGGAGCTGACGATGCCCGACGGGACCCCGTGGACGGCGGGGCCCGAGGACGCCGCCGACGCGGTACGCGGGCCGATGCTGGACTTCTGCCTGCTCGTCACCCAGCGCGTCCACCGGGACGACACCACCCTGGAGATCACCGGCGAGACGGCCCGCGCCTGGATGGAGACAGCGCAGGCGTTCGCCGGACCACCGGGTAAGGGTCGATCAGGGAAAGGCCAGGGGCATTCCCGATGATCTGAGGAGCGACCACGGTGTCATGCTGGTGGTATGCGGACAATCCTGAACGTCATCTGGCTGATCTTCGCGGGGGTCTGGCTGGCCATCGGCTACGCGATCGCCGGGATCATCTGCTGCATCCTGATCGTCACGATCCCCTTCGGTATCGCCTCGTTCCGGATCGCGGCCTACGCGCTCTGGCCGTTCGGCAGGACCGTCGTCCGAGACCCGGACGCGGGGGCGCTGTCCACGATCGGCAACATCATCTGGCTGATCTTCGCCGGCTTCTGGCTGGCGATCGGGCACGTGCTCACCTCGATCCCGCTGTTCCTGTCGGTCATCGGCATCCCGCTGGGCGTGGCCAATCTGAAGCTCATCCCCGTCTCACTCCTCCCGCTGGGCGCACGCATCGTCGACGTCGACTAGGGCAGTACTCGGGGGACGTAAGCTGTCCCGAAGAGTCACTGCCACACAACCGTTGGGTGCCATGACGTCCACCGATGCGCCTAGCCGGTCGAAGCGGAGGCAGCTCGCCTCCAACGCCCGTGCCAGGCTGAGCTGGGTGCGCGACACGAAGTCGTGGGCGACCGTCCGCGCGACCACGAACGCGGGCGTCACCTACCGGGTGTCGGGCCTGGCAGGCGAGGCTGCCTTCTTCGCGCTGCTGTCCCTCCCGCCGTTCGTGCTGGGCCTCATCGGCGTCCTGGCCAAGCTCGGCAGCTGGCTGGGGCCCCAGGTGGTCGTGCAGGTCAAAACCTGGGTCATCGAGCAGGCCGGGCTGCTGTTCACCGACGACGCCGTGCACAAGGTGGTCAACCCGCTCATCACCGACGTCCTCAGCGACGACGCGAGCAAGGTGTCGATCATCTCGGTGGGCTTCCTGCTGTCGCTCTGGTCGGGCTCGCGGGCGCTGTACGTGTACGTCGACCTCATCTCCGTCTCCTACGGGCTCGGCGAGGCGCGCGGCATCATCAGGACCAGGCTGATGTCGTTCGGCCTGTACGTGATCGGGCTGGTCATCGGCATCATCGTGATGCCGGTGCTGGTCATCGGGCCGACACTGATCAAGGACGCGCTGCCGGGGGAGTACGGCATCCTCGTCGACCTGCTGTACTGGCCGGTGGTGATCATCGGCTCGGTGCTCTTCCTGACCGTGCTCTACCACGTGAGCGTGCCGATTCGCACGAAGTGGTACCGGGAGCTGCCGGGGGCGATCCTGGCGCTGTTCCTGTGGATCGTGTGCGCCGCCGTGCTGCGCGCCGTACTGGCCGCGTGGTTCTCGCCCGTGTCCGTCTACGGCTCCCTGGCCGCGCCCATCGCGCTGCTGCTCTGGCTCTACATCACCGCGCTCGCCGTGTTGATCGGGGCCATCCTGAACGCCGAGATCGATCGGCTTTGGCCAGGCGCTAGCCGTACCAAATAGGAAATAATCCCCCCGATGGACGTACACCAGCGGGTCGGGCCGTACACCCTCGTCCGCAAGCTGGGCGAGGGCGGGATGGGGTTCGTCTACCTGGCGCGGGACGCGGCGGGCAGGCCCGTCGCGCTGAAGATGATGCGGCCGGAGCTGGCCGCCCGCGAGGAGTTCCGGCGCAGGTTCGGCAAGGAAGCCGAGGCCGCCAGGAGGGTCGCCAGGTTCTGCACCGCCCCCGTGCTCGACGCCGGGATCGAGGACGGGACCGCCTACCTGGTCACCGAATACGTCGAAGGCCCCGACCTGTCCGGCGTGGTCGCCCGGCAGGGGCCGCTGACCGGCTCGAACCTGGAGGCCCTGGCCGTCGGCGTGGCCACCGCGCTGGCCGCGATCCACCAGGCCGGGGTCGTGCATCACGAGGAACGTCCAGATCAACGAGGAATGAGCCCCGGCCACATCCGCTATCGTCTAGAACGTAGCGACTGGCGCGTTAGGTGGGGCGAACCACCGGGGAGCGGAGGGGCGAAGGCCGTGCGCCTGGGTCTTCGCGCATTGTCAACGATGACAGGAGAGTCATGAGTTCTCTCGCTACCGTAGACCCGCAGATAGCCGAGCTCATCAAGGCGGAAGAGCGTCGTCAGGCCGACACCGTCAAGCTCATCGCGTCGGAGAACTACGTGTCCAAGGCCGTGCTCGAGGCCACGGGCACCGTCCTGACCAACAAATACTCCGAGGGCTACCCCGGCAAGCGCTACTACGAGGGCCAGCAGGTCATCGACCAGGTCGAGACCCTGGCCAACGAGCGGGCCAAGGCACTGTTCGGCGTCAACCACGCCAACGTCCAGCCCTACTCGGGCTCGCCCGCCAACCTGGCCATCTACATGGCCTTCCTGCAGCCGGGCGACACCGTGATGGGCATGGGCCTGCCGTTCGGCGGCCACCTCACGCACGGCTGGTCGGTCTCGGCCACCGGCAAGTGGTTCAACCCGGTCCGCTACGGCGTGCGCCAGGACACCGGCCGCATCGACCTCGACGAGGTCAGGGCGCTGGCACTGGAGCACCGGCCGAAGCTGATCTTCTGCGGCGGCACCGCGATCCCGCGCACGATCGACTTCGAGGGCTTCGCGTCGATCGCCCGCGAGGTGGGCGCCGTACTCGCCGCCGACATCGCGCACATCGCCGGCCTCGTCGCGGGCGGCGCGCACCCGTCTCCGGTGGGCCACGCCGACGTGATCTCCACGACCACGCACAAGACGCTGCGCGGCCCGCGCGGCGCCATGCTCATGGCCACCACCGACGAGCACGCGACCGCGCTCAACAAGGCCGTCTTCCCCGGCCTGCAGGGCGGCCCGCACAACCACACCACCGCCGCCATCGCCGTGGCCCTGCACGAGGCGTCCACCGACGACTTCAAGACCTACGCGCACCAGGTGGTGACCAACGCGAAGGCACTGGCCGAAGAGCTGTCGAGCCGCGGCTTCGACCTGGTCTCCGGCGGCACCGACAACCACCTCATCCTGCTCGACCTCACGCCCAAGGGCATCGGCGGCAAGCCGGCCGCGCAGGCGCTCGACCGCGCGGGCCTGGAGACCAACTACAACACGGTCCCCTTCGACACCCGCAAGCCCTTCGACCCGAGCGGCATCCGCATCGGCACCCCGTCCGTCACTTCGCGGGGCATGGGGCCGGCCGAGATGCGGCAGATCGGCGCGTGGATGGACGAGGTCGTCACCGCCCTGGCCAAGGGCGATGCCGAGCACGTCATCAGCCGCGTCCACCACGAGGTCAGCGAGCTCACCGCCCAGTTCCCAGCGCCTGGCCTCGCCTGATCCCCGGCCGCTTCGGGTAAATCGCTTCCAGGAAACCGGCCGCTGACCCGGCTGGCTTCTTTGAGTGAACCGCGTTCATCCGTTTCGGCACAGCCGCACCCACCGCGCGTGGGTGAGGGCCTGCGGGAAATCGGCCGCTGACCCGGCTGGCCGTTTCGGGTGAACCGCTTTCATCCGTTACGGCACAGCCACACCCACCGCCACCCGCCGCACATGGCCGGGGGCCTCCAGGAAAACGCCCGCTGAACCCGCACATGGCCGGGCGCCGTCACGTGCGTCCAGTTGGCCGGTGGCGTGGGTTCGGCGGGCCGGAGGCGTCCCTCCCGGAAGGTGACCACCGGGAGGTCCGGTGATCTGAACCGGATGAGCACTGACGCGAGCCATGGACCGCTCCCATGGTCAACAATGCGCACGTAACGGCGCCCGACCCCGTAAACCGGAGGAGCGTGCCCCTGGACAGTCCTCAGCCCCGGTCGGGGGGTGGGGTGGGGGCGGCTGGCCGTAACAGATCGGCTGTAAAGGCCCTGGTCGGCGGGTGGGCACGGCAGGTCGTGAACAAATCACCAAGAGGAGACGCGGACGCCCCGCCGTACGGAGGGTTACGGCGGGGCGTCGGGTGCCTTCGGGGGTGGGCCGGATTACCCCCGGAGGCGGTGGCCGGTGGCGGGCGGGGGAAAGTCGCCGCCATCGGCCGGGGGCGGTCCTTGCGGGCGGGACCGAATCGCCCGCGTGGACCTGGTCTTCAGTTGGTCGGTCAGTTCGGGAGCAGGTGGTCGGGCGGGACCGAATCGTCCACGTGGACCTGGTCGATCAGCTCAGGAACAGGGGGTCGGGCGGGACCGAAATCGTCCGCGATCAGCCCAGGAACAGGTAGTCGGCCTTGTAGTCGACCTGGGTCTTGGCGCCCACCGTGCAGGTGCCCGCGGGGGCCACGCCGCCCTCGGTGTTCAGGCGCAGGATCGTGGTGGCGTGGGCCAGCAGGCCGGTGTTCTTGCCGGACTGGGTGGCGTCCAGAACCAGCTCGGGGATGTTGCCGTCGCCGTTCGGGGTCTTGGTGACGAGTGTTCCGCGCACCGCGCTGCCGTCTGGAGCGATCCACTGCGGCGGTCCCGCGGCGGGGGTCACGAAGGAGTGGTCGATGCCGCGCCGCAGCTTGGCGGACACGCCGAACTGGGTGAAGGCGGGGGTCGCGCCGGGCTGCTGGGTGCAGGCGTAGATCTGGGCGCCCTCCAGGACCTCGGCGGTGACCGCGCGGGGGTGGTCGAACGGGTCGCCGGAGAGCTGGCCGCGCACCGCGCCGCCGTTGAACTCCGTGGTGTGCAGGTTCGTGTAGTAGCGGCCGGGGTTGGCGGCGATGCGCTTGACGATCGCCGCGGCGACCTTGGTCTCGCCCGCGATGCCCGTCAGGTTTGACGGCAGGCCCGCGGCGTCGGCGAACAGGTCGGCGACCACGTCGCCGTTCTTGCCGTTCGCGCCCTTGTGGATGTGGCCGTTGGTCACCGGGGCGAGCCCGGTCCAGAAGGCCGTGTAGCCGATGACCGAGCCGTCCGGGCGCAGCCACCAGGTGGCCTGACCGTCCTGGTCGCCGCGCTTCTTGCCGTCGTCGGCCGGCACTTCCTTGGTGCCGTCGGCGCGCGAGGAGAGCGTGGCCTGGTTGCTGCCCTGAAGGACGCCGTTGAGGTCGATCGGCTTGTTCAGCCGGTGGAACTGGCCGCGGACCGCGCCCTTGGGGTGGGCGGCGTCGTGCAGGTTGGCGTAGAAGCCGCCCGGGTCGTCGATCAGCGACTTGACCAGCGCCGGGTCGGCCGTGACCGTGCCGGTCACGCCGAGCGCGGACTTGGGCAGCGGCTTGGTGAAGAACTCGAGCTTGACGTCGCCGTTGGCGCCCTTGGCACCCAGGTGGATGTGCCCGGCGGTAGGTGAGTCGATCTTGTTCCAGCGAGCCGCGAATGTGACCTCGTTGCCACTGATCTTGATGACGACGGTCGAACGGCCATCGGCGTCACCCTTGACGCCCACTTCGTTGGCGCCGCGCAGTCCGGCGGCGAGGTACACATCGTCACCGGAGGCCGCGACAGTCGCCTGAGCTGCGGTGACGGGAGCGAGGAGGCCGGTGGCGAGCAGTGCCCCGGACAGGGCGAGCGTGCGAATCGACATGATGAAACCTCTTAAAGGATTGTCATTCGGGTTGGTACGGCAAGCAGTACGCGACCCGGCCCAGAAGAGGTTCAATCGAGTTATCGGTAAAAGTACACATAGGGAGAGGGGTATAAAAAAGCCCTCCCACCTGCGGTGGAAGGGCTTCTGAAGCGCTCGTTCAGGCTCTGACGGTAAGTAAAGTCTTACCTGTTGCGGTGACCACTTCGAAATGATCGATATCCGCGATCTTCCATGGGCTGCCGCCGTGCATGTAGAGGGGATCGGGCGAACCGGGCACGCCATATCCGGCGGGCGGCACCGACCAGCCCGTCATGATCCGCTTCTGACCCGACTTGGACACCGAGATCAGCTCGCATTCGAGCGGGCCCTTCACCCCCGAGAGCTTGAGCGCGGCATGCGTGCCCCAGCCCTTGGACTCCAGCACCAGCCCGCCGCTCACGCCGTCCGCGCCGACGCCCGCGATCGGCGTGCCGTCGGCGTAGAACTGCTCCGCGGGACCCAGATGCTGGGCATGCTGGTCCGACGCCACCACCGGCGCCGCGTCACCGCCCCCGAGCTGCGTGCCGACCGCCAGGCCGCCGGCCACCAGCGTGACCGAGGCCGCCAGCCCGATCACGAACGTGCCCCTCCTGGACCGCCGGTCCTCCGCCTTCTTACGCCGGAGCAGGTCGACGACATCGGCCTGCCCGTAATCAGGAGGGGGCTCTTCTCGCACCGGCCCGATCCCCGTCAGCACGCTGGCCACCCCGGCCAGCTCGGACAGCTCCGCCGTACACGACGGACAGAAGGCGAGGTGCGCTTCGAAGGCCAGCCTGTCGTCGTCGTCCAGCAGGCCGAGGGCGTAGGCGCCTACGTCCGTATGCTCGACTCTGTTCACGCCGTCACCCCTCTCTCCTGCAGTGCGACGCGCAACGCGCGGACCGCGTAATAAACCCGGGACTTCACTGTGCCAACGGGGATGCCCAGCGCTAAGGCGGCGTCGTTGACCGACCGGTCCCGCAAGATCGTCTCGTTGAGGATCTCGCGGTGGGCCGGTGATAACGCCATCAGCGCCTCGGATACGACCACCTGGTGCAGCAGTCCCTCCATCTCGTCCGCCACGGGCATGCTCTCCAGCGGGCCGTCGCCTGATTCCGGCGGGCGGGCTTCCTTGCGCCGCCGGTCATCGATCACGATACGGCGAGCGACGGTCGCGAGCCAGGGCATAAGCGAAGCCGAGTCCGGATCGAGCTGCTCCGAACTGCGCCAGGCGCGGATCATGGTCTCCTGCACGACGTCCTCGGCCCATTGCCGATCGCCCGCCGTCAGCCGGATCACGAATGCCAGCAGCGGCCGGTGGTACTCCCGGTAGAGCGTGGAGACGACCACTTCGTCATCCGGACGTACTCGCCTCATCCGGTGGCGTGAGCGTGGTTTGCCCATGGGGGCGGCTCCCTCGGCCGAGGGCGGGGGACACGTGCTGACTCGCATCATTCCCCTTTCAAAGTGCAGTCGGCAGGAAGTACGGACAGAATGTGGCCCCAGGTTCAATAGATCGGGAAGAAAGTCGTTGCGAACGCGCAGGAGGGATGCGTAGAGTCTGATCGCAACTGGAGCGAGGAGGTGAGGACTATGCGGGCTGTTCTGCTTTGCCTGCCGTCCATCAACCTCCGGATGCCCGCGTAGAACACGCGTCGACATCCGGGTCCTTCTCGACCGCAAAGGTGTCACTCCGTTGTTCTCCGATCTGTTCTCGCTCGGCTGGGCCGAATACCGCGCCGCCGAGCTACCACCGCTGACCGTCCCGGCCCGGGTGTCCCGGGTCGATCGCGGCGCCGCCGAGGTGATCGCCGCGGACGGGCAGCATCACGTCAAATACGGCGCGCGCGTCCGCAGGGCGTCCGCTGACGACCCCGTGGCGCTGCCCTGTGTTGGAGACTGGGTCGCGCTCAGAGAGCTCCCAGAGGGCCGGTACGAGCTCGACGCGGTCCTGCCGCGAACCAGCGCCTTCGTCAGAGGCGGCGTCAGCCGCGACTCGCGCGGCGGGCTGTCTGGCGACGGCCAGGGCCAGGTGCTCGCGGCCAACGTCGACATCGTCTTCGTCGCCGAGCCGTCCATGCACGCCACGGACTTCGCCGACCTGAGCCGCATCGAGCGGCTCGTCGCCCTGGCCTGGGAGTCCGGCGGCACGCCCGTCGTGCTCGTCACCAAGTCCGACCTGTTCGAACGGGGCCTGGACGAGCTGCTCGCCGACGTGCGCACCGCGGCGCCGGGCGTCGACGTGCACGCCGTCTCCTCGGTGCTCGGCGACGGCGTCGAGCTGGCACGCGGCTACCTCGAAGGCTCGCGCACGGCCGTCGTGCTCGGCCCGTCGGGCGCGGGCAAGTCCACGCTCGTCAACGCCATGGCGGATGACGGGGTGATGGACACCCAGCAGGTGCGCGCCGCCGACGGGCGGGGCCGCCACACCACCGTGCACAGGGAGCTGATCCCGCTGCCGGGCGGCGGGCTCGTCATCGACACGCCGGGCATCCGCCGGGTCGGCCTCTACGAGATGAGCGAGGGCGTCGACCTCGTCTTCTCCGACATCGAGGAGCTGGCGGCCGGCTGCCGGTTCGACGACTGCGGCCACGTGAGCGAGCCCGGCTGCGCGGTGCTCGTCGCGCTGGAGAACGGCGAGCTGCCCGAGCGGCGGCTGCTGAGCTGGCGCAAGCTCCAGCGCGAGGCCGCCTGGATGGCCGCGCGCACCGACGGGCGGCTCCGCAAGGAGGAGCGGGACAAGTGGAAGATCATTCACAAGGAGATGCGCCGGGCGGGCAGAAACCGGCCCTGATCGGGTAATACCACTGCATGGACCTGCTGTTCGCGGACCGTGCGCAAGCGGGGACGATGCTCGCGGGCCGCCTGCGCGGCGCGCGGGATCCCCTGGTGCTGGCGCTCCCGCGCGGCGGCGTGGCGGTGGCCGTGCCCATCGTCCGCGGCATCGGCGGCCGGCTCGACGTGCTCGTCACCCGCAAGATCGGCTATCCGCCGACGCCCGAGCTGGGCGTCGGCGCGATAGCCGAGGGCGGCGAGCCGGTGTTCGACCTGGCCCTGCTGCGCAGGCTCGGGATGACGCCCGAGTCGGTGGCGGAGGTGGTCGCGGAGGAGCGGCGCGAGCTGGCCCGCCGGGTCAAGGTCTACCGGGGCGACCGCCCGTTGCCCGACATCGCCGGTCGCGAGGTGATCGTGGTCGACGACGGCCTGGCCACCGGCGCGACCGCGCGGGCGGCGCTCCGGGCGGTCCGCGCGGCCAAGCCGGGCCGGGTGACGCTGGCCGTCCCGGTGGGTGCCCGCGACACCGTCGAGGCCATGCGCGAGGAGGCCGACGAGGTGGTGGTGCTGCGGGTGCCGGCGGACTTCCGGGCGGTCGGGCAGTGGTACGAGCACTTCGACCAGCTCAGCGACGCCGACGTGCTCGACCTGCTGGCGGACGTTTAGCGTGACAGGCGCTCAGCGCTCGGATCGGGCGTGGCGCCAGTCAGGCGGGCAGGACGGCCCAGACGAGCTTGCCCTGGCCGCTGGGGGTGAGCCAGCCCCAGCCCGTGGTGAGCGCCTCGACCAGCCGCAGGCCGCGACCGTATTCGGCGAAGACGTCGGTGGCGGGGGCGGCGGCCGGCGCGTGCCGGCTGTAGTCGCTCACCACACACGCCACCTCGCGCAGCCGGCTCAGCAGCCGGAGCTGGATGGCGCCGCCGCCGTGCCGCATCGCGTTGGTGACGAGCTCGGAGACCACGAGCTGGGCGTCGAAGACGATGCCGTCGGAGCCCCACGAGGTGAGCGTCCGGTCGACGAACCGCCTGGCAGTGGCCACACACTCGGGCTCGAACGGACTGAGTTCGTGAAAAGGGAAGACCGCGTCGCACGGACCGCGTCGCCCTTCGAGCAGAATGGGCAGCAGCCAACCCGGCGCCTGAGCGCCGGTGGCGGCTTGCGGCCGAGCGTCGAAAGTCGTCATCTTGGCCCCCGAAGCGCGGTATAGGTGATCCAATGCCCATCTTTACGGCGTGTGCTTACCGATGCAAGACTTTTGGTGTTTACAGATGCAAAATGCATCTGCACGTGCAGATGATCTGGGAGCGATAGTGTGAGCGCACTGAGTGCGGAAGGGAACGTGATCGGCCACTCGCCGGGAAGCCCGACGGTGCTGCGGATTTTGCTGGGTACGCAGCTGCGCAGGCTCCGCACGGAGCAGCGTATCTCGCGGGAGGACGCGGGGTACGCGATTCGCGCTTCTCACGCGAAGATCAGCCGGCTGGAGCTCGGCCAGGTCAGCTTCAAGGAACGCGACGTGGCCGACCTGCTCACGCTCTACGGCGTCACCGACCCCGCCGAGCGGGCGCCGCTGCTGGAACTGGCCCGGCAGGCCAACGCCCCCGGCTGGTGGCACAAGTACGGTGACCTGCTGCCCGGCTGGTTCGAGGTGTACATCGGGCTGGAGGGCGCGGCCTCGGTCATCCGGACGTACGAGAACCAGTTCGTGCCCGGCCTGCTCCAGACGCCCGAGTACGCCAGGGCGGTGATCAAGCTGGCGCACGAGACGACTCCCGACGCGGAGCTCGACCGGCGCGTCGCGCTGCGCATCAGGCGCCAGGACCGCCTGGCCGGCGACCGGGCGCTCAAGCTGTGGGCGGTCATCGACGAGGCCGTGGTGCGGCGCGCGCTGGGCGGCCGCGAGGTGATGCGCAGGCAGGTCGAGCACCTGCTGGAGATGACGGCACGGTCCAACGTCACCGTTCAGGTCGTTCCGTTCGAACGCGGCGGGCACGCGGCCGCCGGCGGGCCGTTCAGCATCCTGCGCTTCCCCGAGCGTGACCTGCCCGACGTCGTCTACCTGGAGCAGCTCACCAGTGCCCTCTATCTCGACAAGCCGGCGGAGTCCGAGCATTACATGCAGGTCATGGACCGATTGAGCGTCCAGGCCGACTCCCCTGAGCAGACCAAACGCTTCCTGGAGCGGCTGCTGTCGATGTGATCCACACCATAAGGGGATTTTGGTCATCCCCTATATGGCGATCTTGGCGCTACCGTATCGTGATCTCGCAACCACGGCTGCACGTGCATCCGTAAGCGCGCGAGGGAGCTTCCCCATGCATGAGTTCCGGAACGGAACGCCCGCCGGTCGCCTTTCGGCCATCTGGCGCAAGAGCCGGCGGAGCAACCCGAACGGCAACTGCGTCGAGGTGGCCGATCTGCCCACGGGGGAGGTGGCGATGCGTAACTCGCGCTTCCCCGAGGGTCCCGCCCTGGTTTATACGCGGGCCGAAATTACCGCGTTCGTGCTGGGCGCCAAGGACGGCGAGTTCGACGACCTGATCGTCTGAGCCGGCAGCACCGACCCAGAGGTAATGATCCAGCGGCACCTGTCCCGGAAGGTGCTGATCCTGGGGGACACCGATCCGGAAACCACTTCAGCCCGGCGTCACGGATGACGCCGGGCTGAAGCGCGTGCTCGGGGTAGAGCTGGTGCTTGATCAAGCAGTTGTCCCGACCGGGTTCACCGGAGCCTGGACGTGGCGGGCCAGGCTTCGGCTCATCGGGACAACTGCGTGATCACGCGGTGATCACGGACGCTGCCGGGTGGAGTCAGGCGGCGGAGATGCCGGCGCTGGCCGCGCGGCGCATGCGACGGCGACGCTCGGAAGCGCGCTCGTCCTCGTTCAGGCCACCCCACGTGCCGTACTTCTCCGGACGGGACAGCGCGTAGTCCAGGCACTCGTTGCGGACAGGGCACTGGGCGCAGATCGCCTTGGCCTTCCGCTCGCGCACGTCACGCTCGGGCTGCCGCTCCCCATCGGGGCCGAAGAAGAGCACGAGGTCCTCACCCCGGCACGCGGCATCATCCTGCCAACCCCAGCTGGGGCGCGGGCGGGCGAGCTGCCGACGTACCTGAGACATGAGAAAACCACCTTCGTGAGAGGTATTTCAGTAATTGAGCCGCATTGGACGCTTTCGGCGTCACTGTTCCAACGCAAAGGTAGGCCGTGATGTTCCCGTGATCAGGTAAGCGCGGGCGTGGCATACCGCACAGGCCTGAGCCTGTCCAGCGAAACCAGCCGGTAGGTGGTGATCTTCTCGGCGCAAGCCGTACCACACGGCGCTTGGAGCACCGATGGCTCAACCACAACCTGGAACCGGACGTCGCCGCAGCGCACGATGGCTTCGGTGACGTCGCCGTCCGACCTGGAGGATTCCACGGCCACTGCGCCGACAGAACGCTCTCCCGTATGGGCTCGGGCGAAGTGCTCGACGGCTTGCAATGGCTCAGGGATGCCTGCGCGTCCCCGGTAACGGTCGAGAATGATCTCGCCCGACCGGTACGCGTTAGCCGCTGCGATCGCAGCAGCCTGAGACATGCTGCCGTAGAAAATTCCGTGTGGCAAGCACACGAGGTTGGCGGCGTAACGATCGCCGCCAACGTGTGACGTTTCCCACACTCTGTCCGGCCAGTTTTCGGCCAGTGTCCGAGCGAGGGGTAGTCCAATGCGGGCGCAACACGCATTGCGCTTGGCGTGCGTGCAGACCAGAAATACCGGCTCGTCTTCAAGTATGCAGGACTCCGGGACCACTCCCGCCACCAGCGCGTCAAGGTCAAGATCGTCGGGACCTGCGATGACTCCGCTGGCCAGCCAGGGGTTAGGGCCTATGGCGTACCCGACTAGCACACGCAGGTCCTGCTCCTGTGGGCGGGCTCGCCGGCCGGGGCGGCGGATGAGCTGGGGCCGAATGCCACGTTCCACGGCTCGCTGCACGAGTTTCGAGATTCTCTCAGGAAGCTCGAAGCTTTCCAGATGCGACGGCCACGGCCCGTCGTGCTCGACGAGTAGCCACAGCCGGGCTCCCACGGTGGCGCTGGCCAGATTCGGCACAGCGCCGGCGTGGGAGCCGTCCGGATGCTCGCAGGCCCTGGTCAACGCCGTCCTCCCTCACTTGCGAATTAGGTAAGACTAACCTAACGGCGAGGGGGTAAAGGTGTTATCCGGCAAACGCCGCCCGGGCGGCCGGCAGCGCCGCCGCCCTGTCCTCGGGGACGAGCCCGATCCTGGTCCTGCGGTCGAGCAGGTCGTCCACGTCGAGAGCGCCCTCGTGGGCGACGGACCACCGCAGCTCGCCCATCGTGATGCCGAGACAGACCTCTTCGGGATGCGCCTGGACGAACTCGTGCACGGCCGCCGCCTCGCAGCCGTAGCGGGCGACCAGCCGCTCGGGCGCGCGGTCCGGCCCGGCGCCTGGGGTCACGGCGCCATGATTCTGGACGGCTCCGACGAGCGGGATCGAGGTGGTACGGCTCGGACCCGCCCGGAGATTCCGCGCCGAGATCGCTCGATCCACCGCGTCCTCCGCCATCCGCCGGTATGTCGTGAGCTTGCCGCCCACGACCGTGATGAGCCCTCCATCCGCGAACACGGCGTGCTTCCGGGAGACATCGGACGTCCGCCCGTCCGCCGCCAGGAGCGGCCTGAGCCCCGCGTAGGCGCCCGCGACGGCCTCGCGGGCCACCGGTGCCGCCAGAACCGTGTTGAGTACGCTCAGGAGCGCCCTGATGTCCGCCTCGGGCGCCTCGGGCACGTCGGGGACGGGGCCGTCGAGAGGTTCGTCGGTCAGGCCCACGTACACGCGGCCGTCGGCTTGGGGGAGTACGAGCGCGAATCGGTTGCTCTCTCCGGGTATCGGGATGTGCAGCCCGGACAGCAGGCCCGGCAGGGTCCCGGGGCGGAGCACGAGGTGCGTGCCGCGTGACGGGCGCAGTTCCACCTGAGGATCCAGCAGGCCCGCCCATACGCCCGCCGCGTTGATCACAGTCCTGGCCCGGATGCCGAACTCCGCGCCGGTCAGCTCGTCGCGGACCTTGGCGCCCTCGCCGGTCAGCTCCAGGGCGCGGCAACGGGTCAGGATCCGCGCCCCGTGCGCCGCCGCCGTCCTGGCCATGGCGACCACCAGCCGGGCGTCGTCGAGCACTCGGCCGTCCCAGGACAGCAGCCCGCCCCGCAGGCCGTGCTCGCTCAGCATGGGCGCGAGCGTGTGCGCCCGGGCGGCCGTCAGCCGGGACGGGCCGGGCAGCAGGCGGCGCGGCGTGAGGGCGGTGGCGCGCAGCGCGTCGCCGAGCCGGTAGCCGGTCATCAGCAGCTTCGCCTGGGGCCTGGAGACCTCCGGCGTCAGCGGCAGCACGTACGGGTGCGCCTTGACCAGGTGCGGAGCCGTACGCCGCAGCAGGATGCCGCGCTCGACGGCGCTTTCGCGGGCGATGCCCACCTGGCCCTTGGCGAGGTAGCGGAGCCCGCCGTGAATGAGCTTGGAACTCCACCGCGACGTGCCGAAAGCCAGGTCGTGCGCGTCGATCGCCGCTACGCTGAGACCACGCGAAGCGGCGTCGAGCGCCGCGCCCGCACCTGTCGCGCCCAGACCCACGACCAGCACATCGACGGTTTCCTCCGCGACCACGGCCAGCTCACGGGCCCTTCGTGGCGCGTTCAGCGAGCTATCCAAGGTAGGCCTCCAGCAGGGTGGCGAGTTCGGCGTCGAGTTCGTCGAGCGTCACGGGGTCGAGCATGGTGGGCGCCGACAGCAGGAACGACTGCGCCACGAGCAGCACCGCCCTGGCCTTGCGGCGGTCGCCGACGGCGTCCTCGAGCACGGCGAGCACCGCCTCGTGGGTGGCGCCGCGCCGATCCAGCAGATACGGCAGGAGCAGCTCAGGGTCCGCTTCCACGATCTTGCGCCAGAGCGGATGTCCACGCAGCCGTCGTACCCCTTCGACGACCGCCGCGACCGGGTCCGACATGTCGAGATCCGTGACCGCCAGCACCCACTCCCGCGTCATCACGTCGGCGACCAGGCTCCGCACGTCGGGCCAGCGGCGATAGAGCGTCATCCGGGACACCCCCGCCCGGCGCGCCACGTCGGTGAGCGTGGTGCGCCGCACCCCGTAGGCGAGCACGCAGTCGCGGGCCGCGTCCAGCACGCCGTCATTGTGACGAATCGACGTCATATGTCACAGTGTAGACGTGCTGAACGAACCTATGCTCTGGTCGGGCTGGGGCGACCCCGCCAAGGCCCGCGAGCTGCCCCCGCAGATCCGCGAGCTGCTCCACGACCTGCTGGGCGTGCGCGAGCCGGCCGCGCCCGCCGCCTCATTCGCATCCGTACGGCTGGCCCCGGTCGCGCTCTCGCCCGCGCGCCTGGCCGCCCTGGCCGAGGTGGTGGGCCACGAACACGTGCTGACCTCGCGCGCGGCCCGGATCGGCCACACGCGCGGCAAGTCGACGCCCGACCTGCTGCGGATGCGCGCGGGAGACGGCTCGGACGCGCCCGACGCCGTGGTGCTGCCCGGCTCGCACGACGAGGTGGCCGCGCTGCTGCGGCTGTGCGTCGCCGAGCGGATCGCGGTGGTGCCCTTCGGCGGCGGCACGTCCGTGGTGGGCGGCCTGGCGGCGTCCCGGTCCGGCTTCGCCGGGGTGGTGGCGCTGGACCTGGCCCGGCTCGACCGGCTCGTCTCGGTCGA
Source organism: Nonomuraea sp. NPDC026600 (assembly GCF_040638335.1). NCBI lineage: Bacteria > Bacillati > Actinomycetota > Actinomycetes > Streptosporangiales > Streptosporangiaceae > Nonomuraea > Nonomuraea sp. NPDC026600. The sequence goes on along the minus strand of NZ_JBEZYD010000012.1, from coordinate 159,942 downwards.
CGCCGAGTCGATGGTCGTCACCGTCGAGCCCGGACTCCGGGCGCCCGAGGCCGAGCGGCTGCTCGGACGCCACGGGCTGACCCTGGGACATTTCCCGCAGTCGTTCGAGTACGCCACGCTGGGCGGGTTCGCGGCGGCCCGGTCCAGCGGGCAGGCTTCGGCGGGCTACGGGCGGTTCGACGACATGGTGGTGGGGCTGACCGTCGCCACGCCCTCCGGCGACCTGTCCCTGGGGCGCGCGCCGAAGTCGGCGGCCGGGCCCGATCTGCGGCAGCTCCTGCTGGGGTCGGAGGGGGCGTTCGGCGTGATCACGGCACTGCGGCTGCGGGTGCGGCGGGTGCCCGAGCGGCGGGTGTACGAAGGGTGGCGGTTCGGGTCGTTCCGGGAGGGGACGGCCGCGCTGCGGGTGCTGGCGCAGGAAGGGCCGCTGCCGACGGTGCTGCGGCTCTCGGACGAGACGGAGACCATGATCGGGCTCGCCCGGCCGGACGCCATCGGGGGCGGCGACTCCGGCTGCCTGGTGATCGCGGGCTACGAGGGACCGGCGGCGGAGGGTTCCCCGGCTTCGTCCGCGACGTCGGTCGAGGGGCGCGGGGCCGGTGCGGGGGCGGTGCTGGCGCGGATGGGCGGGGTGCCGCTCGGGATCGAGCCCGGACAGGCGTGGGAGCACGGCCGGTTCGCGGCGCCGTACCTGCGCGACTCGCTGCTGGCCGTCGGCGCGACGGTGGAGACCGTGGAGACGGCCGGGTTCTGGTCCGCGCTGCCGCGCCTGTACGACGCGGTGCGGCTGGCGCTGCTCGGGGCGCTGGAGTCGCCGCTGGTCATGTGCCACATCTCGCACGTGTACGAGACCGGGGCCTCGCTGTACTTCACCGTCGTCACCGCCCAGAAGGGGGACCCGGTGGAGCAGTGGGAGCGGGCCAAGGAGGCGGTCAGCGCGGCCATCGTGGCGGCGGACGGCACGATCTCGCACCACCACGGCGTCGGCCGCGACCACCGCGAGGCGTACGCGGCGGAGCTGGGGCCGGTGGGCGTGGACATCCTGCGGGCGGTCAAGTCCCGGCTCGACCCCGCGGGCATCCTGAACCCGGGCATCCTGATCCCCTGAGCCCCCGTGGTCAGTCGAGTGGGTCGACCGCCGTGGCTTCCGTCATAGCCTCCGCCGCGTCGCCGTACTGCTGGAGGGCCTCGTGGACGGCCGACAGGCAGGCCAGCGCGACGATCAGCGGCGCGCCACCCGACGGGCGGCAGAGCTCGACGGCCTCCTGGGCGAGAGGCAGCGCCTCCGGGGCCCGGCGGCGCAGCAACAGCAGCTTGGTGGCGGCCTGCAGGCACCGGGCGAGGAGCACGGAGTGCTCGTCGGGGTCCGCGGCGACCAGCTCCCGGCTGAGCCCGATCGCCTCATGAACCCTGCTGAGCGCGCCCCCGCCCCAGCGTGACCGTCTGCCGGCGTACGCCAGCAGTCCCTCGACGGCGGCCACCCCCGTGGTGCCTTTCCGGGTGGCGTCGTCCGAACCGTTCCGGGCCATGGCAGCCCCCCTCGGCGGAGACGAACCGCTTGCTTGGGGCGTGAGGCTACACCATCACGAACCGATTGTGTTCCCTGCGGCACGCTGCGTTCCGAATGTGCTTGGGGAAGAGCGTGCGGCTTGGGGATGATCGCGGTAAAGATGTGGTCATGGTGGAAGTCGCGGCTGAGCGTGGAAAGCAACTCTCCTCCCGGGTGTCGGAGGAAGGCGCGGGGTGGGCGTGCCGGCGGATCGGCACGTTCGACGAGCTGAGACCGGACACGAAGGGGTTCACCTGGTTCAGCCCGCGCACGCTGTGGCACTCGCGCAACCAGATCGTCGCCGGGCTCTTAGGCGACCCGTCGGGGCAGGTGCGCCGCAGGTGGGTGGCCGAGCAGGAGGCCCGTGGCGCGGACCCGGACTTCCGCGTCCGGCCCGAGGTGGGGGAGAGCTTCAGCTTCCTGCTGCTCGGCGACACGGGTGAGGGCGACGCCTCCCAGTACGCGGTCGTGCCCGGCCTGCTCAAGGTGGGCGAAGGCACCTCCTTCGCCGTCATCGCCAGCGACGTGCTGTATCCGGCCGGGTCCGGCAACGAGTACGAGAACAAGTTCTTCCGCCCGTACAAGGACTATGACGCTCCGATCTACGCGATCCCCGGCAACCACGACTGGTATGACGGGCTCGGCGGCTTCATGCGCGTGTTCTGCGACGCCCCGCCGCTCAAGCCCAAGCGGGAGTTCGGGCTACGCGGCCTGCTCTGGCGCAAGTCGGACACGATCGACGAGCGACTCCTGGCCGAGGCCCGCAAGTTCAGGGAGCAGCCGTCGCAGCGGGCCGCGCAGCCGGGGCCGTACTGGGTGATCGAGACCCCCAGCCTGCTCATCGTGGGCGTCGACACCGGCATCCAAGGGGGGATCGACGGGCAGCAGACCGAGTGGCTGCGGCGCGTCTCCCTCGACCCGCGCCCGAAGATCCTCGTCACCGGCAAGCCGATCTACACGCGCAACGACTACAAGCCGTCCCCGCTCGAGGGCGGCGGCACGATCGACGACATCATCCGCGCCCCCGAACACCGCTACGTGGCCGCCATCGGCGGCGACGTGCACAACTACCAGCGCTACCCCGTCAGAGTGGGCGACCGGGTGATCCAGTACATCGTCTCCGGCGGCGGGGGCGCGTTCATGCACGCCACCCACACCACCCGCCGGGTGGACGTGGCGGGCGTGCACGAGGACGACTTCAAGTGCTACCCGCTGCGCGGCGACTCGCTGTCCTTCTACAGCCAGTTGTACGCGAAGCGGCTCCGGATGAAGTGGATCTACCTCACCCCGGCCGAGGCCGCCTGCATCATGGCGGAGCAGATCAAGAACACCCCGGTCCGGCCCGTCGCGGGGTCCATCAAGATCACCCGCAGGATGAGGTGGGCGGCCCGGCTGCTCGGGGCCTGGCCGATGCCGTTCCGGCTGCCCGTGGGCACGGTCTTCCACCGGTACCTCTCCGAGCTCTCCGACTGGGACACACCACCGTTCTTCAAGCAGTTCCTGCACCTTTCGGTCACGCCCGACCTGCTCAAGGTGCGCTGCTTCGCCGCCACCGGCTGCCTGACGCAGGAGGTGGACCCGCCGATGGAGGACGAGGTGCACATCAGTTTGTCGTAGTCGCCTGGCAGGCTGAACGGCGTGCACGTAGTGGTGACAGACCGGACGATCCTCCCGATCGGCGGTCCGGCCCGTCAGGTCGACGACCTGGCGTCGGCCGTACGAGAGCTCGAAGCCGAGCGGCCGCGCTGGGTCTGGGCGGACGCGCGCGAGGCGTATCCGCCCCTGCTGCGTAGCGGCGTGCGGGTGTCACGCTGTCACGACCTGGCCCTCACCGAGGGCCTGCTGCTCGCTCATGAGGGACGCTACGGGCAACCGCGCTCGGCCAAGGCCGCCCACGCCAGGCTGCACGGCCTGCCGGTGCCCGACGAGCAGCCCAACATGCCCGACACCCTGTTCGCGCCCGAGCCGCTCGGCGCGGAGGCGGTGGCGGAGGTGCTGGCCGACCAGTTGCGCCGGATCGAGGCGCTGCCGGATCCGGGGCGGTTCCGGCTGCTGGTGGCGGCCGAGTCGGCGGGCGCGCTGATCGCCGCCGAGATGGGCCACGACGGCATGCCGTGGCGCCAGGACGTGCACGACGCCCTGCTCACCGACCTGCTCGGGCCGCGCCCGGTGCACGGCATGCGCCCGGTCAAGCTCCAGGCGCTGGCCGACGAGGTGTCGGCGGCGTTCGGGCATCCGGTCAATCCCGACTCGGTGCAGCAACTGGTCAAGGCGTTCAGGGCGGCGGGCGTCGCGCTCAAGACCACCCGGTCGGAGGAGCTCAAGCAGATCGACCATCCGGTCGTCGCGCCGCTGCTCGCCTACAAGGAGCTGGCCAGGCTGTACAGCTTCCACGGGTGGGTCTGGGCCGACCAATGGGTGCGCGACGGGCGTTTCCGTGCCGAGTACGTGGTGGGCGGTGTGGTGTCGGGGCGGTGGGCCACCGACGGCGGCGGCGCGCTGCAGATCCCCAAGGTGATGCGCCGCGTGGTGGTCGCCGACGACGGCTGGACCCTGATCGTCGCCGACGCCGCCCAGCTGGAGCCGCGGGTGCTGGCCGCGATGGCTGGGGACAACGGGCTGGCGCGGGCGGCGGGGGAGATCGATCTCTACTCGGCGCTGGCCAAGTCGTTCGGGGGCGAGCGCGACAAGGCCAAGATCGCGATGCTGTCCGCCATGTACGGGGGCACCAGTGGTGACGCGCCCAAGCTGCTGGCGGTCATGCGGCAGCGCTTCCCCAAGGCGTACCAGTTCGTCGAGGACGCGGCCAAGGCGGGGGAGGAGGGGCGGCTGGTGCGTTCCTGGCTCGGCCGCACCAGCCCGCCGCCGTCCGACCGGTGGAAGTCCCTGGTGTCGGGGCCCGAGGGAAACAGGGCGCTGCGCGATCGGGGGCGGTTCACCCGCAACTTCGTCGTGCAGGCCACCGCCGCCGAGTGGGCGCTGGTGCTGATGGCGGTGCTGCGGGGGCGGTTGTCCGGCCCGGCCCGGCTGGTGTTCTTCCAGCACGACGAGATCATGGTGCACTGCCCGCTCGGCCAGGCCGAAGAGGTCATCGCCGCGGTGTCGGAGTCGGCCGCCGAGGCCAGCAGGCTGCTGTTCGGGCAGTCGCCGGTGCGCTTCCCGATGGAGGCGGTCGCGGTCGACTGCTACGCCGACGCGAAGTGAGGTGTTCCTCCGGACGTCATGTGGTGACCTCTCTGGACGTCAGGTCGCGGCTGTCAGCGGGTCGTTGCTCGCGCGGTGCCAGGTGATCGCCAGCCAGCCTCCGGCCAGTGCCACCATCACGCCCACCACTAGCCCGAGCACCCCGTAGGACAGCCCGCCCACGATCGCGCCCGCGACGATCGTGCCGGTGGCGCCGCACACGTTCATCAGCAGGTCGGACAGGCCCTGCACGGCGGGACGGCTCCCGACCGGCACCGACTCGGAGACCAGCGCCGACCCCGCAACCAGGCCGCACGACCAGCCGAGGCCGAGCAGGACCAGCGCGGTCGTCACCTGCCAGACGCGGTGCCCGGCCGTACCCGCCAGAACGGCGGCGCTGAGCAGCAACCCCATGCCGAGCAGCAGCACCGGCACCTTGCCCGCCTTGTCGGCCAGCCAGCCCACCACCGGCGACATGACGTACATCCCGGCGATGTGCAGGCTGATCACCAGGCCGATGACGTCCAGGTTCGAGCCGTCGTGGTGGAGTTTGACCGGGGTCATCGACATGACCGACACCATCGCGGTGTGGCTGATCGCGATCATGACCAGGGCCTTGCGGGCCATGGGGGTGGTGCGCAGGGTCGTCCACGCGTTCCTGATCGTCCGGTTCCGGCCGGGGGCGGGGGGCTGCGTGCCGTTCAGCTCGCGGGCCAGTTTGAGCGGGTCCGGGCGCAGGCCCACCAGGATGATGAGCATCGCCAGCGCGAACGCCAGCGCCGCGAACGCGAACGGCCCGGCCTTCTCCACCAGGCCCGCGGACATGCCGATCTGGTCGGCGGGCCTGGCCAGGTTCGGGCCGGCGACGGAGCCGATGGTGGCCGCCCAGACGACCAGGGACAGGTGCCGGGCGGCGTGCCCCGACGGTGACAGGTCGGTCGCCGAGTAGCGAGCCGCCAGGTTGCCCGCGCTGCCGCCGCCCACCAGGACCAGCCCGGCCAGCAGCAGCGGCCAGTTGCGGAGGCTGATGGCGCCGACCGACAACGCGCAGCCCGCCAGCGCGGCCGCGTACGCCAGCGTCAGGCCCGCCCGCCGGCCTCCCCGGCCGGACGCCTTGGCGGTCGGCAGCGCCAGCAGGGCCGCGCCGAGGACGGTCGCGGTGCCCGCGAAGCCGCTGATCACGGTGGAGCCGGAGAGATCGTCGACGACGACCGAACTCAGGGCCAGACCGACGGCGACGCCTACACCACCCACTATTTGCGCGGCGGACAGGATCGCGAGAGTGCGCCTCTGGACGACCCGGATCCGGTCAGGGGACGAAATATGGGGCTTAATAGGGGCGCTGGTCACTTGTGAAGTCTCGCATAGCCCCCGAGACGCCCCCAAAGGCCCAAATCACCCCAGGTGGCGGTATTCAACCATTTGCGGGATGCTTTCGGGTGCTCGATCGCCTGTCGCCTGGGGTGCCGCCCTGATTCGCTGCCAGGCCTAAAGGATCGATACCGGATCGCCCTGTGCGATCCGGCCCGGTGCCTCCGGGATGAGGTTCCTGCCGAACCAGACCTTGCCGTCCCACCGGCGGTGCTTGGCCAGGGTGCGGATGGGCTCCTTGCCCTTGGTGTAGGTGCGGGTGTCGACGGTGGTCAGCACGCATCGGTCGCAGCTCTTGATCACCCGGAACTCCGTGTCGCCGATGCGGATCCGCTTCCAGCCGTCCTCGGCGAAGGCGGCCTCCGCGCCGTCCACGACCACGTTCGGCCGGAACCGGCTCATGGGCAGCGGCTCGGGCAGCTCCTCGCCGCGCTCGACCGCCGTCTCCGCGATCCAGTCGTTGAGCTGTGCCAGCGATGCCGTGTACGTGAGCAGCAGCGGGTACGCGTCGGCCAGGCTGACCCGGTCGTCCGGCCGGCCGTACTCGGGATTGACCGGACGGCGGGTCGGGTCGTCCAGCCAGGCCAGCCGGGCGGGGCGGTCGATCAGCGCGGTCAGCCACGCGGCGGCGTCGTCACCGCAGTCGGTCAGCTCCACCGGCGTGGTCCGCACGTTGACCAAGGAACGCGTGGAGGTGGGGATGACCCGCAGCGGCGCGGCGTGCGGGCCGGTGAGCGTGAGCGTGTCACCGTCCAGCTCCGGCAGGCACATCAGCAACCGGGGGATATCACGGGCCGTCAGCATCTCGCCGCGCTCGTCGAGGACGAGGTAGCGCCGGTCACCGGCCAGGCCCCAAGGCTGGACCTCGGCCTCTCGTACGTCGTGTCCGCTCGTCGACTTGACGGGATAAAAGTGGATGCTCGCCAGCTTCATGCGGCCGACGGTACCCGACGCCCACCTGCGGCGGGGTCCGGCGATTCGCCGGGGGTCGAGGCGTCGGGGGCGGGTCGTCGGGCGGCTGTTAGCGTTCTGATCGTTCCGAGAGAGGAGAGCGCTATGAGAGCTGCCACACCTGGGGTGACATTCGACAGTGACGGGGTGCCGTTGTTGGGAGTGCTGCACCTGCCGGCGGGCGAGGGGCCGCATCCGGTGGTGGTGCTGCTGCACGGTTTTCCCGGCAATGAGCGCAACTTCGATCTCGCTCAGGCGCTGCGCCGGGCCGGGTACGCCAGCCTGGTCTTCCACTACCGGGGATCCTGGGGAGTCGGCGGGGACTGGTCGTGGGGGAACGGCCTGGCGGACGCGGCGCGGGTGGTGGCGGCCGTGCGGGAGAAGGCGTTCGCGGTGGAGCACCGGCTCGACCCGGAGCGGGTCGCCGTGGTCGGACATAGTTTCGGGGGGTTCGTCGCACTCATGACGGCCGCCGCTGATCCGGGCATCGCGGCCACCGTGTCGGTGTCCGCCTTCGACTTCGGTACGGTCTCCCGCGGGCTCGACGCCGAGGGGCGGCGGGAGTACGTCGAGGCGTTCGACGGCGAGCTGCTCCCGCTCACCGGCACCAGCGGTGCGGCGCTGGTGGCCGAGCTGGAGGCCGCGGGGGAGCGATGGAGCCTGGCCTCGCTGGCGCCCGCGTTCGCCGGACGCCCGGTGATGCTCATCGGGACCGGACTCGACCCCGTGACGCCCGCCGAAGTGCACCACCGGCCGCTGGTGCCCGCGTATGCGGGGGCGGCGCTCGAACACCATGAATGGGCCACCGACCACGCCCTGTCCGACCACCGCGCCGAACTGGCCACGACGGTCCGCGACTTCCTCGACCGCGCCCTCGGCGCGCGGTGACCGTTCGGACCTCTGCCGCTCAGATCTTGGCCGCGTGACGCACCCACCCACCCGCGCTCATGGCGCGGTGGGGGGTGTCAGGTGGTCTGGCGGAAGGTGCTGAAGAAGACCTTGCGGGTTTCGGCCTGGTCGTCCCACTTGAGCTCGGGCATGGTGAAGATGATCTTGAAGGCGTTGCTGTCGTCCATCGTGACGTACCGGGTCAGGGCGTGCATGGGGACGCCGTTGGCCAGCGTGTAGGTGTACTCCCAGTCGGCCGCCTTCCAGTCGCGATACCGCGTCGCCTGGAGCTGTACCTGGATGTAACCGTCGACGCGGCCGTCCGCCTCCTCGCGGGTCAGTTCCGCCAGGCCGCCGTCCGGCTGCGGGGTCGCCTGCTCGACTCGGGCCGTCATGCCCGAGTCCTTGGGGCCGGTGAACGTGGCGTCGCCGCCTGACGCGGTCAGCTTCCAGCCGTTGGGTACGGCGGCGGAGAAGCCGGGCGGGGTCTGCTCGCTGAAGCCGTCGGGCACCGTCGCCGTCAGGGGGTCGTCGGCGGCGGGCGGCGACGCGCTGGCGATCGCCGTGCTCGCCACCGGTGCGGGCGTGCCATCCATGCGGACGAACAGGACGACGGCCACGATCACGCCGAGTCCCGCGATGGCGGTGACGATCAGGCGCAGGGTGGGGCGGCCGTCGCGGAGCCAGCCGCCGTCCTCGTCCTCGACTCTGCGCCTGCTCTTGGTCAGGCGTTGCGAGGCGGTGGGCAGGCTGGCCAGACGGTTGTGGGTCAGGTCGCGCGACAGGTCGATGGACTGGTCGCGCAGGTGGTCGGACGAGGCCAGGGGCCAGGGGGCGGCGCGGCTGTCACTGGTCAGGGGCAGGATCGGCTGCGGTCCCGACGGGCCGAAGGGGTCGTCGCGCGATTCCCGGGACTCCGAGGCGCGGCGCGGGCCCGACGGGCCGCCGAACGGTGTGCTGTCGGGCACCCGGTGCGATCCCGATGGGCTGCCGAACGAAGGCGGCGCACCGGACGTCGACGAAGGCGGCGCTCCGAGCGGCCCGCCGGACGCGAAGCCCGGTGACGACGGTGGCCCCCCTGGCGGAAAGCCCGGCGACGACGGTTGCCCGCCTGACGCGTAGTCCTGCGACGGGAAGCCCTGCGATGCGTAGTCCTGCGAGGGGAAGCCCTGCGACGCGTAGTCCTGTGACGCGAAGCCTTGGGACGCGTAGTCCTGCGAGGCGAAGTCCTGCGAGGCGAAGCCCTGGGACGGGAAGTCCCGCGACGGGTGCTCGCTCGGCGGTCCTGATTGGCCGCTGGTGAAAGGGCGTACCACTGATGGCCCGGCCGGGTCGCTCAGCGACGGGTGCGCGCCGCTCTGCCCGGGGCCGGCCTCCGGTACCCGGTGCGACCCCGACGGGCTGGTGAACGCGTCGAACCCGTCCGCCCGGGGCAGCGCGTCCGTGCGGTGGCTGGCGGACGGGCTGGACATCCCGTCGTACGGCATGGAGTACCCGCCCGACGGGCTGTTCAGCGGGTCGTACGGCACTCGTACCGGCCCCGAGGGCGTCTCCACGATCCGTGACGGCATCGGCCCGGACGGCGGGTCCAGCGGCGGCAGCAACTCGGCCGGCGTCGAGTCCGACTGCGTCGGCAGGGACCGCGCGGACTCGGCGGGGCGCGGGCGGACCGAGCCGTGCGCGTGCAGGACCCGTTCCAGCATGTCGGTGACCTGTTCGGCGGTGAAACGTTCGGCCGGGTTCTTGCGCAGCAGGCCCTCGATCACCGGTGCCAGCGCGCCCGCCCGCTGCGGCGTGACCGGTTCCTGCGTGAGGACCGCGCCCAGCACCGCGATCGGGTCCGGCCCCTCGTACGGCGGGCGCCCCTCGACCGCGGCGTACATCGTCGCCCCGAACGACCACAGGTCGGCCGCCTGGGTGATCGACTGCCCGGACAGCCGTTCCGGCGGGATGTAGGCGGGCGACCCCATGAGCAGCCCGGTCTGCGTGATGGTGACGTCGCCCTCGATCGCGGCGATGCCGAAGTCTGTCAGGACCACGCGGTCCGCGGTGAGCAGGACGTTGCCCGGCTTGATGTCACGGTGCAGGATCCCGGCCGCGTGCGCGTGCCTGACCGCGTCGAGCACCCGGATGCCGATCTCCGCGGCCTGGATCACCGGGAGCGGTCCGCTCTGCCGGACCGCCTGTTCGAGGGACCAGGCCCGGACCAGCTCCATGACGATCCACGGCCGGCCGTCCTCCTCGACCACGTCGTGCACGGTCACGATGCCCGGGTGGGTCAGCCGCGCGGCGGACCTGGCCTCGCGCAGCACGCGCCGGTGGGCCACTTGCCTGCCCGTCTGGTCGAGCCCGTACGGCAGGATCAGCTCCTTGACAGCCACGTCGCGGGCGAGCAGCACGTCATGCGCGTGCCACACGATCCCCATGCCGCCTCGGCCGACCGGTGACATCAACCGGTAACGCCTGCCGATCAGACGACCCTGGCTCTGTGAAGCGTTTCCCTCCGCACCGGGGCCGCTGAGCAAGCGGTCGGCTGCCATGTTCCCGCCCCAATCTCCAGCCTCATCGGTCACAAGCGTCGCGCCGCCATACTTCCAGATTATGAGCGTTGGCCACGATATAGGCAGGTCATTGCCAAGGGAAACCCAACTCGCTTCTTACTCATGCCTTGACGTGCGGAAATATCATCCATCAAATGGATCAGTCAGCGCAGTCGGCCAGTGCCATCAATGCGCTGGTGAATGCCTCTACGGGCGGTTTCACCAGGCCCGCGCCGACCTGGCCGGTGCCCGCCACGCGGCCCGCGATACCCGTGTTGACGACGGGCAGCACACCGGTCCTTGCCACCAGCGTGAGGTCGATGCCGACCGGCGTGCCGCGAAATCCGAGCCCCGGAATCTGATAGGCGGGATGCTCGGCCAGCGTGATCTCGTACATGGACCGGGTCGCCGCCACCGCGTCCGCCACCTCGCCGCCGACGAAGCGGACGATGGCCGGGGACGCCGCCATCGCGAACCCGCCCAGGCCGGACGTCTCGGTGATCGTGGAATCGCCGATGTCCGGGTTGGCGTCGGCAGGGCCGTACGCGCCGAGGTAGAGCCCGTCCGGTACGCCCGCCGGACCGGTGAACCACCGATCGCCCAGCCCCGAGACCTGCACCCCGAAATCGGTGCCGTTGCGGGCCATGGCGACGACCATCGAGGAGCCCGGCACGTCCCTGGCCGCGTCGGTGCTCACCTTGCCCGCGGCCATGGCGGCGTTCAGGAAGAAGTGGTCGTTGCCGTTGACGAAGCGCAGCACCTCGGCGGCGCTGCCGGCCGCGGCCTCGACCACCCACGGGGCCAGCTCGCGCAGGAGCAGCGAGGTGGCCGCGCGGTTGCGGTTGTGCAGCTCGTCGCCCATCTGCAGCGCCTGCGCGATCAGCGCGCGCAGGTCGATCGGCCCGCTCAGCTCGATCGCCGCCGAAAGGACGGGCCCGAGCACCCGGTCCATCCACTGCAGCCGGTCGAGCACCTCGGGCCCGTACGCGCCGTAACGCAGCACCTTGCCCAGGCCCTCGTTGAGCGAGCAGTACGCCGTGCCGCCGTGCTCGGTGTCGAGCACCTCCAGCATCCACATCGACGGGCTCACCACGCCCGCCATCGGGCCGACCGTCGCGTGCCGATGGCAGGGCTCCAGGCGCACCCGCCCGGAGGCGAGCAGGTGCTCGGCCGCCGGCACGTCGTGGGCGTACTCCTCGAGCAGCATCGCGCCGATCAGCGCCCCGCGCATCGGGCCCGACGCGCGCTCCCAGTCGATGGGCGGGCCCGCGTGCAGGAACATCAGATCCGGCAGGGCGAGCACCTCCGACGCCCGTCGTACGCCGACGAGCTGGGGACGGGCCGAGGTCAGGCGGCCGACGGCGCGTTCGTTGGCCGCGGGCAGGCGCGGGTCGGCGAGCACCCGGGCGAGCGCGTCCGCGGTGCCGGGCAGGGGCGGGCGCCACGCGACGGCGGTCGTGGGCACGGCCTGCGCGTCGAGCGATTCCTGGAGGAGACCCGCGCCGACGGTGATCACGTGGGGCGGGCCGGAGAGCAGGGTCATAGGAGGTTCCTGGCGTGCCGGGCGGCTTGGGCGTTGGACGTGAAGACGGTCGCGCCCGCCTCGCGGAATGCGGCGGCCTGCCGGTGCAGGCCCTGCGGGTCGCCCTCGGTGCCGATGAGCGCGACGATGACGGTGGCGGCCCCGTGCCCGGTCGCGTGGCTGGGGGCGTGATGGGCGGTGCGGGCGGTGACGTGGGCGATGGCCGAGGCGAGCGAGGCCGCCGGATCGGGGTCGGCGCCGTGGCCGAGCACGACGTCCATCAGGATCACGTCGCCCGGCTCCACCTGGGCGAGCGCCTCCAGGCGCAGCGTCGGGTCGATCATCGGATGGGCGCGCCCCCGGGTGTAGGCGTCGTCGCCGTAGTCGGTGAACTCGCCCGCCCCGGCGATCAGGCTCGCCTCGGCGCAGAGCGTGCCGCCCGAGTAGATGCCCTTGAGCTTCGTGTACGTCGACGTGGGCGACCAGCCGGGCCACGACTCCCATGCGGGGACCGGCCTGCCGAGGGCGCGCAGCGCCTCCTCCGCCGCCACCGTAAGGTCGCGCTCCCCGAGCAGCGCGGAGACGACCCGCGTACGCAGCGTCTCCACCACCTCCCGTACGGCCCGCGCCACCGCCGGGTCGGGCGGCTTGGAGACGAGCACTATCAGCTCGGTGGCCGGGTCGTCGTCCAGCATGCGCAGCGCCCGCATCGTCGACAGGCCGCCCACCTCGGCCGACAGGTCCCTGCCGCCCACGCCGAGCACGTGGCTCACCCCGGCCCCCGCCTGGTCGAGCAGGGACGTCACCTGCTGGGCGCCGGTGCCGGAGGCCGCGACGACGCCGACCGGGCCCGGCCTGAGCACGTTGGCGAAGCCCAGCCCGGCGCCGGCGATCACGGCGGTGCCGCAGTCGGGGCCCATGACCAGCACGTCACGCTCCTCGGCCAGCAGCTTGAGCCGCCGCTCCTGGGCGACCGGGACGCCGTCGCTGAAGATCATCACGGGCAGGCCCGCGTGGACCGCGTCGAGCGCCTCGCAGAAGGCGTGCTCGCCGGGGACCGACACCAGCACCAGGTCGGCCGGGGTCCTGGCGGCCGAGCGGGTGGTGAGCGGGGGCTGGTCGGCCGCCTGGGTCCGGGAGGCGGAAAGCCGGGCCAGGACCTGGTCGAGCTCGCCGGCGGCGGTGTCCACACCGTCGCCGCGCAGGGCGACGAGCAGGTCGCCCGGGTCGGCGGGGGGCAGGTCGAAGCCCAGGTCGCGGGCCAGGCCGAGGTTCAGTTCCGTGGCCATGGCGACGATGGCCACCTGCATGCCGGGCAGGTCCGACAGCGAGCGGCTCACCCGCATGAGGGTGACCGAGTCGTGGTAGACGCCCTTGCGGAGCAGCACCGCGTCGCGGGTCATCCGAGCACGCTCACCGGGGTTCCGATCCCGCTTTCGGTCGGACTCGGGGATTCGGTCATGGCAAGGATGGAGTTCAGGCCGATGGAGATGCCCTGGAGCAGATCGGATCCGGAGGTGTGGCCGAGCCGCCGCAGCCGCCGCTGCGCCGGTTCGAGCTCCTGCCGCCCGGCGATGCCGCGCAGCACGGCGATCACCTCGGGGCTCGCCTCGCCTCTGGCCGCGCAGTGCAGGAGCGTCGCCGAGATCGGCGTCGTACGGGCGCGGGCGTCGTAGGTCACGGTCGCGGCCAGCCAGTCCGCCAGCCACACCGCCCGGTCCGCCCCGGCCGCCGCGCCGAGGTGCCTGAGCGTCACCAGCAGCCCGGCGAGCACGTCGTCCCCGCTCGGCGTCAGCCCCGGACCGAGGCCGACCAGTTGCTCGGCCGCCGTCACCACGCCCAGCAACCGGCCGCTCGCGCAGCTGGTGGCCAGGAGTTCGATGGCGGCGTTGCCCGCCAGTCCCGGCTCGCCGGGGGCCAGGAGAGGGGCGGCCTGCCTGAGCCGTACCGGATCGACCTGACCGAGCGGCGGCGCGGGATCCCACCAGCGGCGTGCCCGCAGGCTCAGCCGCCCCAGCTCGATGGAACCGTCGCCCACGGCGGCCTCGTCACCCACGGTGAGGTGCGGCAGGTCGGCGGCCAGCAGCACGGAGTTGGGCAGCCGGGTCGCCGCGCCCGTGATGACGGCGATCACGGACGGCTCAAGATCAGTCCTGACCTCCACGTACACCCCGGCGGGGAAGACGGCCAGCACGCGCGCGGGCCGTCGCGGCGCCTCCAGCACAGGGCGTACCGCCGCGCTGGCCGCCCCTGTCACATGGGTACGCGGGCGCCTCGCATGAGTACCGACGGTCACCGAACCTCCCTACCGAACCTGGACCTGACCGTAGAACGTCTCGGACAACCCTCCGTACGGAGAAATTTGCCAACAGTCAGCGGGAAGGTTGGCTCTTCCTGACAGACCGCTTCTGGGGTCACAATCTCCCCATGGAGCCCCCAGTCCGACTCGCCAGCACGGGCACGATCACCCACGGCGTGTCCGTGGGCGAGGTGCTCGGCGTTTCGACCCTCGCGGACGCCCGCCTGATCGCGGGCGAGAGCGGGCTGGGCCGCATCGTGCAGCGCCTCAACGTCATGGAGGTGCCGGACATCCTGGCCTGGGTGAAACCGCACGAGTTGCTGCTGACCACCGGCTACCCGCTGCGCAACACCCCGCAGTCGCTCGGCCGCCTGGTGGCCGACCTCGACGAGCGCAAACTGGCGGCGCTGGCCATCAAACTCGGCAGGTACGTGGACAAACTGCCCGACGAGATGGTGGAGCAGGCCGACCGGCTCGGGTTCCCGCTCATCATCCTGCCGAACGACGTCGGCTTCGACGACATCCTGAACCAGGTGCTGACCGACATCCTCAACCGGCAGGCCGCCGTGCTGGCCCGCGCTGAGGAGGCGCACCGGGCGCTGGTACAGGTGGTGCTGGCCGGCGGCGGGCTCGACGAGGTGACCGCCGAGGTGGCGGCGCTGCTCGACGTCGCGGTGGCGGCGGTGGACGGCGGCGGGCGGGTGCTCGCCACGGCCGGGCCGGCCGACCACGTGACCCTCCTGTGGGAGTCGATCGCGCACGAGGGACCGCCGCTCATCCCCGCCCCCGCCTCGGGCCGGACCCCTTCCGGCACGCCCGCTTCCGGTACGGCCGGCCGCACCCGGGCGTTCGCCTCTGTGCCCGTCGTCGCGGGCGGCCACCACCACGGCCGCATCGTCGCCTACAGCCCGGCCGGGACGATCCGGGACAGCGACGTCGGCATCCTGGAGCGCGCCGCGACCGTCGCCGCCCTCGTCGTCACCAGGCAGGAGGCGGTCAACGCCGTCGAGAGCAAGTACCGGGCGGACTTCCTGCGCGACGTCCTCACCGGCCGGGCGGGCACGGCCGAGCGCGTCACGGCGCGGGCCAGGGCGTTCGGCTGGGACCTGGAACGGCCGGTCACCGTGCTCGTCGCCGAGCTCGACCCGGACGGCGACGAGCGCGCCACCCAGGACCGCCTCGTCGCGTGCTGGGTGGCGGCGATGCGCCGCCACGACCCCCAGGGCGCGGTCGCGGGCTTCTCGCACGAGGTGGTGGCGGTGCTGGACGCCACGGTGGACGCCGCCAGGGTGGCCAAGGACGCCGCCTCCGCGTTCGCCGACGTGCCGCCCGCCACGTTCTCGACCGGCACCTCCCGCCCGTCGCCCGGCGCCGAACTGCTGCCCGAGGCGTACTCGCAGGCACTGAAGGCGGCCCGCGTCGGCCGCCAGCTCCACGGCCCCGGCGCGGTGGCCCACTTCGACCAGCTGGGCGTCTATCGGCTGCTGTCGCTGGTGAACGACACGGAGGAGCTGCACGCGTTCGTCCGCGAGACGCTGGGACCGCTGGCCCTCGACAACGACGCCGAGAATGCCGACCTGCGCCGCACCTTGCAGGTGCTCCTGGAGACGAACCTCAACGTGGCGGAGACGGCCAGGCGGCTGCACTTCCACTACAACACGCTGCGCTACCGCATCGGCAAGCTGGAGCGCCTGCTCGGCAACTTCACCGACGACCCGCACCTGCGCCTCAACCTGACACTGGCCCTGCACGTGCTGCGCATGCGGGGCATCTAGGCTGAGTGGTCGTGGACTTCGAACTGCGCTCCGAGTACATCCCGCTGTGTGACCTGCTGAAGTACTGCGGGGTCACGGAGACGGGCGGCATGGCCAAACACCTGATCGCCGAAGGGCTCGTGTCGGTGGACGGGGAGGTGGAGCTCCGCAAGACGTGCAAGATCCGGGCGGGGCAGGTGGTGACGGGGGACGGGTTCTCGATCCAGGTGCACTGAAGTCACGGGAAGTCACCGCGAGATTACTTGCTGTTTACTATCCTCGAACATGAGAGTGAAAAAAGAAACGGCCCCCGTCGCCGGGGGCCGTAGAGCCCGGGAACGTAGCCCCGGGGGTGGTGACTCCATGTTAGGGCGTGATGGCGATGGGCGACAAGTCGAATCTGGAATTCGACCGCGTCGGCGTGTATATCGATGGCTTCAACCTGTACTACGGCTTGCGCGAGCTCGCGGGACGGAGACTCTTGTGGCTGGACCTCTGGTCGATGTCCGTTGCTCTCCTCCGACCTGGGCAGCGTCTCGTCTCGGTCCGCTACTTCACCGCCGCTATCCGCGACGACCCGCCCGCGATGGCGCGTCAGGGGGCGTACATGGCGGCCGTGGCGAGCCAAGGCGTGGAGGTGGTCATGGGGAGATATCAGGAGCAGGTGATGCGGTGTCGCAGTTGCGGAGCGAGCCGGCGGACGTACACGGAGAAGCAGTCCGACGTCGCGCTCGCCACGGCGATGGTGGGCGATGTGGCGACCAGCCAGGTCGATGTGGTGCTGCTGGTGTCCGCAGACTCTGATCTCTGTGCCGCCATCCACGGGATCCGGCGACTCGATGAGAGGCGAGGCAGGAAGACCAAGGTCGTTGCCGTGTTCCCTCCTGAAAGGAGGTCCAATCACCTGCGGAAGGTGAGCGATGCGTGGTTCCCCATCGGTGCGGCCGTCGTGCGGCGCTCCCAGTTCCCCGACGTGGTGCATGGCCGCGACGGCGCCGTCTACCACCGCCCGCCGCACTGGAACTGACCGCTCACCGAACCCCCCGAAGGTAGTGCGCAACCACACCTCTGGTCAGGAAAGCGAATTTGGCAGATCATGCCCGTGTACGAGCACGCTCACGGGCCTAATGTGCCCGCAACGGCAGCACGAATCTCAGGCGGGATGCAGAAGGAGCCTGCGGGGCGGCACTGGAAGCGGCAGCCCGGGTGAAGAGGGGCTCACATGGTTTTCGGTTGGACCAAACACGGCGACGGCAAGCACCTGGCTCCCGGTGAGATCGTCCGGCCCGACGAGCGGCTGACCTGGCCGCGCATGATCGGGTTCGGCGCGCAGCACGTGATCGCGATGTTCGGCGCGACGTTCGTGTTCCCGCTGGTGATGGGGCTGGACCCCAATGTCGCGATCATGATGTCGGGCGTGGCCACGATCCTGTTCCTGCTGATCGTGAAGGGCAGGATACCCAGCTACCTGGGCACCAGCGCCTCGTTCGTGGGCGGGGTGTTCGCCATCAGGGCGATCTTCGGCGGCGACACCGCGGGCGCCGACGCCATCGTGACCGGCGCGATCCTGGTCGTCGGGTTGGTGCTCGCGCTGGCCGGGGTGGCCGTGCACTTCCTCGGGGTGCAGATCATCCACCGGATCTTCCCGCCGATCGTCACCGGCGCGGTGGTCATGCTGATCGGGTTCGGGCTGGCGTACGTGGTGGCGGACGTCTACTGGCCGCAGGACCAGTGGATGGCGCTGATCACGATGCTGGTGACGTTCGTGGTCGTGGTGGCGTTCAAGGGTTTCATCGGGCGGATCGGCATCCTCATCGGCCTGATCGTCGGGTACGCAGTGTCCTGGGTCGCCGACCAGCTCTTCGGCCAGGTCCCGGCCTACACCGACGGCGCGATCAAGATCGCCCCGCACCTGCGCGTCGACTTCTCCAAGCTCGGTGAGGCGCCATGGGTGGGCCTGCCGTCGTTTCATCTGCCAGACTTCAAGTTCTCGGCCGTGCTGCTCGTGCTGCCCGCGGTGATCGCGCTGATCGCGGAGAACATCGGTCATGTCAAGGCCGTGGGAGAGATGACGCGGACCGACGTCGATCCGTACGTCGGCCGCGCCATCGCCGCCGACGGCATCGCCACCGTGGTGACCAGCGCCGTCGGTGGCTCGCCCACCACCACCTACGCCGAGAACATCGGCGTCATGGCCGCCACCAAGGTCTACTCCACCGCCGCCTACTACATCGCCGGCCTCATCGCCATCCTGTTCGGGCTCAGCCCGAAGTTCGGCGCGCTGGTCTCCGCCACGCCCTCTGGCGTACTGGGCGGTGTGACCGTCATCCTGTACGGCATGATCGGCCTTCTCGGCGCCAAGATCTGGATCGAGAACCGGGTGGACTTCGCCGACCCGGTCAACATGGTCCCCATCGGCGCGGGCATCATCCTGGCGATCGGACCGGTGAAGCAACTGATCAGCGGCGACTTCCGGCTGGAGGGCATCGCGTTGGGCACCATCGTCGTCGTGGGCGGCTATCACCTACTGCGGGCCATCGCCGGACCCGCCCCGGGCAGCGGCCCGGCCCCCCTGGGGAGCGACGCCGGGTGAAGCCGCCGCCGTTCGAGCACCACGCGCCGCGCGACCTCGGCGAGGCCCTCGACGTCCTCGCCGAGGTGGGCCCGCACGGCAAGGTGCTCGCGGGCGGCCAGAGCCTGATCCCCATGCTCAACATGCGGCTGGCGGCGCCCGAGCACCTGGTCGACATCAACCGCATCGCATCGCTGGCCACCGTCGACCCGTCCACGGAAGGCGTCACCGTGGGCGCGCTGGCCAGGCACTCCCAGGTGGAGCGGCTGGCCGGGCATCCGCTGCTGCGGCAGGCGCTCCGGCTGGTCGCCCACCCGGTGATCCGCAACCGGGGCACGGTGGTGGGCAGTCTGGTGCACGCCGACCCGGCCGCCGAGCTCCCCGCCGTGCTGGCCCTCCTCGGCGGGTCGGTGCGGCTGGCCCGCCTGGAGGGTCTGCGCGAGGTGGCGGCCGCCGAGTTCTTCGTCGGGCCGATGGAGTCGGCCGTCCAGCCGGGTGAGCTGGCCGTCTCCGCATATTTCCCGGCGCTTCCGCCGAGGTCCGGCACGGCGTTCCGTGAGGTGGCCAGGAGGCACGGTGACTACGCCCTGGCCGGGGTGTGCGCGATGGTCACGCTGGACGACGACCTGCGCATCACCGCCGCCCGGGTGGCCTGCGTCAGCGTCGGCCCGGTGCCGGTCGTCGTGGACGTGGGCGGGCTGTGCGAGCGCCGTCCCGCCTCGGCCGTCGACTGGGCCGCCGTGGCGCAGGCCGTACGAGCGGAGACCGAGCCGGAAGGCGACATCCACGCGAGCGCCGCGTACCGCCTGCAGCTGGTCGGCGTCCTCGCCGAGCAGGCGCTGAAGGACGCGGCCCGTGAGGCGGCGCGACCGTGGGGTAGCGATTCAGCAGGGACATGAAGGGAGGCCGGTTTGGAGCACGAGATCACGCTGGTGGTGAACGGCGCCGCGCGGCGGGTGCGGGTGCCCGGGCGGCGGCTGCTGTCCGACTGCCTGCGTCACGACCTCGGGCTGACCGGCACCCACGTGGGCTGCGAGCACGGCGTGTGCGGATGCTGCACGGTGCTGCTGGACGGCGAGCCGGTGCGGTCGTGCCTGACGTTCGCGGTGACCGTGGACGGGCACGAGATCACCACGGTGGAGGGGCTGGCCGGGGCGGACGGGATGTCGGCGGTGCAGCGGGCGTTCGCGGAGTGCCACGGGCTGCAGTGCGGCTTCTGCACACCCGGCTTCCTCTGTACGGTGACCGCGCTGCTGCGGGACAACCCGGCGCCCACCGACGAGGAGGTGGTCGAAGGCCTGTCCGGCAACCTGTGCCGCTGCACCGGCTACCAGAACATCGTCAAGGCCGTCCACCGGGCGGCGGAACTCATCGCCGAGGAGACCTAGGGATGACCACCAGGCTGTTCGGGGAGGCGGTCCAGCGCCGGGAGGACCCCAGGCTGCTCACCGGCGGCGGCCGGTACCTCGACGACCTGGGCTCCGGCGCGCTGGAGGCGGCGTTCGTGCGGTCGCCGCACGCCCACGCCCGCATCCGCGACATCGACGTGAGCGCCGCGCTCGACGTCGACGGCCTGGTCGCGATCTACACCTGGGAGGACCTGCCCGAGCGGGTGGGCCGCCCCCTGCCGCTGCTGATCCCGCATCCCGCGCTCACCCACGGCCGCACCGCCTACCCGCTGGCCAGGGACGTCGTCCGGCACGTGGGCGAGCCGGTGGTGATGGTCGTGGCGAAGGACCGCTACCTGGCCGAGGACGCGTGCGGGCTGATCGAGGTCGACTACGAGCCGCTCAAGCCGGTGGTGGGCCTGGAGGAGGCGGTCCAGGGCGCGCAGCTCGTGCATGAGGACGTACCGGGCAACGTGGGCGCTCACCTGGTGCAGGAGGTGCCGAGCCGGACGGGCCGGAGCGCCCGCGAGGCCATCGAGGCGTCGCCGCACACGCTGGCCTTCCGGCTCGACATCGAGCGCAGCGCGAGCATGCCGCTGGAGGGCCGCGGCGTGTACGCCCGATGGGACGGCTCCGACCTGCGCGTCTACACCAGCACTCAGACCTCGACCAGCGTCCGCATGGCCGTCGCCGCCGCCCTGGGCCTGCCCCTGCCGCACGTCGAGGTGATCGCGCCCGACGTGGGCGGCGGGTTCGGGGTGAAGATCGTGCACCCGTGGCCGGAGGAGATCCTGGTGCCGTGGGCGGCGATGCGCCTCGGCCAGGAGGTCAAGTGGACCGAGGACCGGCGCGAGCACTTCATCTCCTCGGCGCACGAGCGGGGCCAGGTGCAGCACGTCAGGGTCGGGTTCGACGACGACGGGGTGGTCAACGGGCTGGACGTGACGATCCTGCACGATCACGGCGCCTACACGCCGTACGGGATCATCGTCCCGATCATCACCTCGACGCAGTTGCTCGGGCCGTACCGGATCGGTGCCTATCGGGTCGAGTTCTCCGCCGTCTACACCAACACCGTGCAGGTCACCCCGTACCGGGGGGCGGGACGGCCGCAGGCCGTGTTCTGCATGGAGCGGACGATGGACAAGATCGCCCGCTACCTGGGCAAGGACCGCACCGAGGTGCGCGCGGCGAACTTCATCGGGCCCGACGAGTTCCCCTACGACCAGGGCCTGATCTTCCAGGACGGCCGCCCGCTGATCTACGACAGTGGCGACTATCCCGCGATGCTCCGCATGCTCAAGGAGCTCATCGGCTGGGACGACTTCGAGCCCGCCGAGCACCGGGGCATCGGCATCGGCTGCTACGTCGAGGGCACCGGCGTCGGCCCGTACGAGGGCGGCCACGTCCAGATCACCTCCGACGGCCGCGTACACGTCTCTACCGGGCTCACCTCGCAGGGGCAGGGGCACGAGACCGTGTTCGCCCAGATCGCCGCCACCGAGCTCGGTGTGCCCATCGAGCGGATCTCGGTCGTCACGGGCGACACGCGCAGGTTCGGGTACGCGGTGGGCACGTTCGCCTCCCGCGCGGCGGTGATGAGCGGCAACGCCATCGCGCTGGCCTGCCGCAAGGTGCGCGAGAAGGCGCTGCGCATCGCCGCCGAGGCGCTGGAGGCCGACCCGGGCGACCTGGAGATCGCCGACGGCCTGGTGCACGTGGTGGGCACCCCGTCCGCCTCGATCCCGCTGTCCACGGTCGCGGTCCTGGCCAACCCGCTGCGGTACGCCTTCGACGAGGAGACGGCCAAGGCGACCCAGTTCTCCGGCACCTCCTCGCCCGACAAACCGCCGGTGGCCGAGGGTGACGAGCCGGGGCTGGAGGGGCGCGACTACTACTCGCCGATCAGGTCCACGTTCGCGGCCGGGATGCACGCCGCCATCGTCGAGACCGACCCGCTGACCGCCGAGATCAAGGTCCTGCGGTACGCGGTCGTGCACGACTGCGGCCGGCTGATCAACCCGATGATCGTGGAGGGGCAGATCCACGGGGGAGTCGCCCAGGGCATCGGCGGCGCCCTGTACGAGCGGATGGTGTACGACGGGCACGGGCAACTGCTCAACGCCTCGTTCATGGACTTCCTCATGCCGTACGTCACCGAGATCCCGCACATCGAGACCGCCCACCTGGAGACGCCGTCGCCGCTCAACCCGCTCGGCATCAAGGGCGCGGGGGAGGCCGGGGTGATCCCGGTCTCGGCGGTGATCGCGGGGGCGATCGAGGACGCGGAGGGCATCGAGATCGACCGGATGCCGATCTCGCCGTCCGAGCTGTTCGACCTCAGGAACCTCGCCGGGCAGGACACTCAGCCCGATACGTGAGCCGGACCCCGTGCGATGATCGGCGCCGTGACGATCCATGACGAACTGCGCGCACCCGGCGCGGGTCTGACCACGTTCCCCGGCTCGGCCGCCGAACTCGGCGAGGTGCGGCTGATCGACCTGGCCTGGAACGAGCTCGCCGAGGTGCCCGCGTGGCTGGGCGGCCTGACGTCGCTGGCCGAACTCCGGCTCGACGGCAACCGCCTGAGCTCGCTGCCGAGCCTGGCCGGGCTCACCGCGCTGCGGGCGCTGCACCTCGACGGCAACCGGCTGACCGAGGTGCCCGGGTGCCCGCCGTCCCTCGAGACACTCTCCCTGTACGGCAACGCCATCGAGACGCTGCCCACGCGGCTCGCCGGCGGGCTGCGGCACCTGGCGGCGGGCGGCAACCGGCTGACCGGCGTCCCCGGCGCGCTGTGGAAGCTGACCCGGCTCGAATCGCTCAACCTGGCCGAGAACGCGCTCACCGACGTGCCCGCCGCGATCGGCGGCCTGACCCGGCTGCGCATGCTCGACCTCGGGCACAACCAGCTCACCGCGATCCCGCCGGAGATCGGCGACCTGGACCTGACCGACTACCTCTACCTGAGCGACAACCGGTTCACCGAGGTACCCGCCGCGATCGGCCGGCTCGACCGGCTCGCCTACCTCAACGTGACCGACAACCGGCTGACCGGCCTGCCAGAAGCGCTCGGCGGCATGGCGTCGCTGGTCGAGCTGCGCCTCTACAACAACCGGCTGGCGGAGCTGCCCGCCTCCATCGGCGGCCTGGGCCGGCTGCGCGAGCTGCACCTGCAGGGCAACCGGCTAGCCGCGCTGCCTGCCTTGATCGGCGAGCTCGGCGAGCTACGCGTGCTCGACCTGCGCAACAACCAGTTGCGCTCGCTCCCCGGCGCGGTCGCGGGGCTGGCCCGGCTCACGCATCTGGACCTCCGTAACAACCGGCTCAGGACGCTGCCCGAGAGCCTCGGCGAGCTGCCCGCGCTGGAGAAGCTCGACCTGCGCTGGAACAAACTCGACGGCGAACCGGACGCGCTGCGCCGCCTGGCCGAGCGCGGCTGCGTCGTCTTGCGGTGAATCTCGGTTTTATCGCAAACGAAAGTGAACCGGCCCTATGAGGGTTGCGTATCTCGGCACATGACGACATTTCCACGTCTGGCTGCTTCTGTACTGCTGGTCGGGCTCGCCGCCGGCTGTACGAACGCCAGCGGCGCCGTAGGAGCGGGCGAGAGCGCTGCGAACGCTGGGGGCGAAGCCATCGTGCAGAAGCCCGCTGTGGCCGACAACAACGTATACACCGTCGAGCAACTGTCGGAGAAGGTGGGCTGCAAGCCGAAGATCCAGGTGGACGCCAAGGAACTTCGTACGGGCTTCTGCAAGACCCAGGACGGCGAGTTCTTCGTGAACACGTTCGCCACCCAGGCCGGTAAGGACGTCTGGATGGACACCGCGCCGGAATACAACCCGCACCTGGTCGGAAACCGGTGGACCGTGCTGTCCAGCCGCAAGGTGCTTGATCTGATAAAGGAGCGTCTCCACGGTGAGCTCCATCTCAAGGACCACAGGACCAAACAGATGCAGACTGGCGGCTGACGGAGGGCTGGGAAGGCGGTGGGAGTCCTCCCAGCCCCAGTCGGTCAGCCTCGGGTCGCCAGCTTGTACTGGGCCCAGATCTCGATGGGCGCGGCGGCCCTGTCGAGGAACATCAGGTCGTCCATCCGGCAGTTACACGGGTTGTTCTCTCTGGTGTTCTGCGGGTAGCTTCCGCCGATCTTGATGCCTCGGGGGTCGGTGGCCGAGGTCAGATCGGGTTCGGGCGCCCCCTCCACGGCCCACGGGTCGCCGGTGAGGGTGTAGAAGCCGTCGAGCGGGTGGCCGTTCTTGTACAGCTTCATCGTGGTGTCGTCGTAGTCGAACGTGGCCGCGAGGAAGACCCATTCGTTCAGCGGGAGCACGCTCTGCCAGGGCTCGCTCGCGGCGAACGTCTGGGAGCTGCCGCCGTCGACGCGCCTGCCCAGCGCGACCACGCGCAGTTCCCCGTTGACCGTGATGAGTTCGAGCAGGGCCCGCACGTCGTGGCCCTGGGAGTTGCCGCTGAGCACCCCGGCCAGCCCGATCGCTCCGTACTGGTCGGCCGGGTTCTCGGTGTTGGAGTTGGGGCTGGGGTTCTGGCCGGTCATCTTGAACCAGCCCATGACGGTGGCGCCCTTGACGGCGTTGAAGGCACGCAGGGTGGGCACTCCGGTCTCGGAGTAGACCCCGGCCTTCCAGTCGTCGTTGCCCGTCGTGGCGGGGTTCACCTGCTGGAGCTGGATGGCGTTCCCGCTGCCCCGGTGGGCGTTGTCGGCCACGCGCATGGCGGCGCCGCCATTGATCAGCGTGATGTTCGTCCCCGACCTGCCCTGGTCGCGCTCCTGCGCGGGGTCCCCGGGGACCGGGTGTTCGAAGTCGTAGGCGGCGACGAGGTTGTGGCGCAGCGTGGGCAGCACGCCGGGCCGGTCGTGGGCGGCGGCCGGGGTGGCGACCGTCGCCGTCAGCACGAGAGCCAGCACCGGGGCCAGATACCGGTGTCTCATGGCGTCGCCGTCGTCAAGCAGGCGCCGGTGACCTTCCAGATCTTGCCGTTGGCCTTGGACAGCAGGTAGAGCTCGCCCGCGGCGTCCCGGCTCAGGCGCAGGTCCACCCGGGCGTCCCCGGCCAGGTCGCGCATGGTGACCGCGGTGCCGGCCGCGTTCACCAGCTTGGGCTGGTACATCGTGGCGCGCGCGGCGCCCTGCTTCATCTGACTGGCGATCGTGAAGAAGACGCGGCCGTCGACGATGTCGCCGAACAGGTACTTGCCGTAGAGCAGGGGCAGCCGCGAGCCGCGGTAGACGAATCCACCGGCCACCGCGTGACCGCTGTCGGCCGTGCAGGAGTGTCCGGGCGGCGGGTCGTGGTCGTAGGCCGCGACCGGGTAGGTGTAGCCGAGCGTCGCGTCGTCGTCGGGCAGCGTGTAGAGGTGGCAGCGGTCGGCCTTGTTGAACACGAAGGATCCCTCGCGCTCGCTCCAGCCCAGGTTGTTACCGGCCTTGACCTCGTAGATCGCCTCGATGGCGTGCTCGCCGATGTGGCCGAGGAACAGCCTGTTGCCCTGCGGGTCCCAGCTGAACCGGTGCGGGTCGCGCATGCCGTACGCGTAGATCTCGCCGATCGCGCCCGCCTTGGTGACGAACGGGTTGTTCGCCGGGATGCCGTACTTGCCGTTGGCCGCGTTCGTGCCCAGCGGGTCGATGCGCAGCAGCTTGCCCTGCGGGATGGCCAGGTTCTGCGGGTCGTCGCTCGACACGCCCCGGCCGCCGTCGCCCGCCGCGATGTAGAGCTGGCCGTAGTCGGCGTCCCTGCGCCGCGCGAACGGGTTGAAGTCGATCTGCTGGATGCCGTGGACCTGGCCGTTGAAGCCGAGCCTGAGCACCTCTCTGCGGGTGCCGCTGAAGGTGTCGGCCTTCGGGTTCGTGGCCGTCCACTCGGTGAGCACGCCGTGGAACTTGGTGTCGGGCTGAGGGGTCAGGTCCGGCGTCTTGGTGGTGAGCGCCGCTCCCCATTCGGTGTGTGCGGTGTAGAACTTCCCGTTACGGGCGAAGTCCGGGTGGAAGGCGACGTACCCGAACCCGGAGCCCAGGCCGCGGCCGGAGAGGAAGTCCGGCGCGAACGTGGCGCCGACGTCGAGGTACTCCTGCGGCTGGCCGTTCTTCAGCAGGTACAGCTTGCCGTTGAGGTCGTTGACGAACTGGCGGTGCGACCCGTCGGGGATCTCGCCGATGTTGTTGATCCTGGCCCAGCGCATCAGCCGCTGGTCGGTGGGCGCGGGGGTCGGCTCGGTCTTGGGGAAGGCGGCGTACTCGGTCAGCGTCAGCGTGAGACCGGACGCGGTGGGATTCTCCGGAATGGGATCGTCGATCGGGGTCGAATCCATCGCGGCTGCCGGCGGGGCCCATAACGCGGTCGCCAGTATTGCGGCGAAGAGGTATCGGAGGGATTTCGGCATTCCTGTGCACCACCTGAGGGTTGTTGGGAGTTGTTCAGTTGGTCTTGCAGGCCGCGGTGCCCGTGACGGTCAGGCCGCGCACCCTGCCGATGTTGTCGAACGAGCCGAAGCCGACCCGGCCCGAGGTGAAGGTGTGGTCCGTGGCCGTCATCAGCGGCGTGGCCGAGCCGTCGACGAAGACCGAGATGCGGCCGGTGTCGGTGCAGAACCGGACGCGGACCTTGTGCCACTGCTCGTCGGTGACCGCGGGAGGCGCGCCGACCTGCCCGTTCCACTGGTCGTCGATGCGCAGCCGGTCGGCGTTGTTCACCACGAAGATGCCGTTGTGCGGGTAGATGGTGTTGTCCTGGGAGAGGTGGGTGTAATAGAACTCCGTGTCCGAGCGGTAGCCGAACACGATGATCACGTCGCGGTTGCTGACGCTGGTCGGGGTGTCGAGGCGTACTTCGGCGTCGATCTGCACCGAGTCGAAGGCCGGGCCCTTCTCGAGCACGGCGTACTCGAAGGGACGGCGCGGGCCCGGACGCGCCTCACCCGCTTCGGCCAGGATCACCTGGTCGCCCGGGAACTGCCACTTCGCCGGGGTCACCGGCGCCCAACTGGCGGCGGCGTTGGTGTTGCGGACGACCGTACGGCCTCTGCCGCACTCGGCTGTGGCTCCCGCCTGGCCGGTCGCCGGCTGATCTGCGGCGGTCGCGTGAGCGGTGGGCGCGATGAACTGGGCCAGGATCAGCACCAGGCCGAGCGCGCATAGGCGGATGAACGTGGGCATCGGAATCCTCTCAGTGGGGGGAGGGGCGGATCCGAGCGGCCGGAGCGGTCAGTCGCTGTGGCTGGCGGCCCCCAGCAGATCGCGGATGTGGCTGGTCGCGGCGGCGAACGCGGGCTGGGACATGGTCGCCGCGTAGTCA
The DNA here is from genome assembly GCF_040638335.1 of Nonomuraea sp. NPDC026600. Taxonomy (NCBI): domain Bacteria; kingdom Bacillati; phylum Actinomycetota; class Actinomycetes; order Streptosporangiales; family Streptosporangiaceae; genus Nonomuraea; species Nonomuraea sp. NPDC026600. The sequence goes on along the minus strand of NZ_JBEZYD010000012.1, from coordinate 132,606 downwards.
CGCACCCGCGGCAGCGCCACGTCGATGACCTCGGCGATCGTGCCGGGCCGCGGCGTCATGACGACCACCCGGTTGCCGAGGTAGACCGCCTCGGCGATGGAGTGCGTGACCAGCAGGACCGTGGTCTCGGTCTCGTGCCAGATGCGGTGCAGCTCGACGTTCATCTGCTCCCGGGTCAGCGCGTCGAGCGCGCCGAACGGCTCGTCCATGAGCAGCACCGGCGGCCGGTGCAGCAGCGCGCGGCAGAGCGCCACCCGCTGCTGCATCCCGCCGGACAGCTCGTGCGGCAAGGAGTCCTCGAAGCCCGTCAGCCCGGTCATGGCGATCAGCTCGCCGGCCCGGGCGGCCGCCTCCTTCTGCGGCATGCCGCGCATCTCGGCCTGCAGCAGGATGTTCTTGCGCGCAGTACGCCACTCCAGCAGGGCGGCGCGCTGGAAGACGTACCCGACGTCGTGACGCGGGCCGCCGACGGTGCCGCCGAGCAGCCGCACCGCGCCCGCTGACGGCTTGAGCAGCCCGGACACCAGCTTGAGCAGCGTCGACTTGCCGCACCCCGACGGGCCCACGATGGACACGAACTCGCCGGGGCGGACGTCCATCGACACGTTCTCCAGCGCGAGCACGTCGCGCTTCTTCGCCCGGAACCGCACCGCCACCTTGTCGATCTCGACGGCGGGGGCCTGTTGCGTCACGGTCATCCCTTCGGCGCCACGCTGGAGTCCCAGTAGGCGCTGGGCGCCTGCGGGTTGGAGACCAGGCCGGCCTTGGCGAACGTGTCGATCGTCTTCTGCCAGTCGGCCTCGGTGTTGACACCCGGCGCCTGCCCCTGGGTGGCGTCCGTGTGCAGCAGCGTGGTCGTGGTCTTGAACTGGTCGAGCAGCACCTGCGCCGGGGGCAACTGCTCCGAGGCGCCCTTCATGGCGTCCACCGCGGCCTGCTGGTCCTTCTCCGCCGTGGCCCACGCCTCGCTGGTGGCCGCGACCATCCGCTTGGCCAGGTCGGCCTTGCTCTGCAGGAAGCTGGCGGAGGTGAGCAGGCCGTTGCTGTAGTAGTTCAGGCCGAACTCCGAGAAGCGCAGGTACGCCACCGGCTTGCCGGCCTTGTTCTGCATGGTCGGGCCCTGGTCGGAGGCGTAGCCGAGCAGCGCGTCCGTCTGCCCCGACATGACCGCCGCGATCTTGCCGGCCGGGTCGGTGTTCTGCATCTTGACGTCGGCGTCGGTCATCCCGTTGGCCTTGAGGAACACCGGGAACGTCTTGGTGAGCGCGTCACCGGCCGTCGAGGCGATCGTCTTGCCCTTCAGGTCCGCCGGCTTGGTGATGTTCTTCTCCTGGAAGAACTGCACCGAGGCCGGGGTCGTCTGCAGGAAGACGCCCAGGCTCTTCACCGGCACGCCCTGGCTCACCCCGCCGAGCAGCGCGGGGGTGTCGGCCCACCCGAAGTCCGTCTGGCCGGCACCGGTGGCCTGCACGGTCTTCTGGGAGCCCTGCCCGGCCTGGATCGTCAGGTCGATGCCGTGCTTCTCGAAGATGCCCTTGGACTTGCCGTAGTAGAACGGCGCGTGCTCGCCGTACGGGTACCAGTTGAGCGTGAGCGTGACCTTGTCGAGCTGCTTGCCCGACGAGCTGGTGGTCTTCTCGCCGCCACCGGAGCCGCACGCGGTGGCGAACAGGAGCAGGGCCGAGGCTAAGGCGGCGATCAGCGTGCGTGTCTTCATGGCTTCCTCAGTAGGTCACGGTTACGGCGTCACCGCGGCGGCTGGCGTGCCAGGGCAGCAGCAGCCGTTCGGCGAACTCGACGGCGACGAAGAGCACGACGCCGAGGAATGACATGACAAGGAGTCCCGCGAACAGCATGGGCGTGTCGATGTTGCCGTTGGCCTGCAGGATGACCGAGCCGAGCCCGTCGTTGCCGCCGACGAACTCGCCCACGACCGCCCCGGTGACCGCGAGCGTCACGGCGACCTTCAACCCGGAGAACAGGAACGGCAGGGAGGCGGGAAATCTGATCTTGACGAAGGTCTTCGCCGGGCTCGCGCCCATGGTCGAAGCCAGCTGGAGCATCTCCGGATCCACCGACTTCAGGCCGGTGACCATGGAGATGACGACGGGGAAGAACGCGATCAGCACGGCGACCACGATCCTCGGGGTCAGCCCGAACCCCAGCCAGACCACGAACAGCGGAGCGATCGCGATCTTCGGGACGACCTGCGCGAACAGCAGCAGCGGATAAAGCGTCTTCTCGACCTCCGCCGAGGCCACCATCAGCACGGCCGCGGCGATGCCGACGACGACGGCGATCGCGAAGCCGAGCACCGTCTCATAGCCGGTCACCAGCGTGTGGTGACCGAGATAGCCGGCCTTGTCGGCCATCACCTGGAGGGTGGTCCCGGGTGACGGTACGAGATATCTGGGCACGATCTCGAACTCGGTGATCGCCCACCAGATCGCATAGCAGGCGGCGAGCAGGGCGAGTGGCCGCCAAGAGCGGTCCACCAGTTCCACGACGCGGTCGCGCGAGCTCGGGCTCTCGCGCCGCATGATCCCATCAACGGTCTGTACCACGATCGAAGGTCTCCCTTCACCGCGTGCCATCAGGCCATATGCGAGAAAGCGCTATCTGAAAGCGCTTTCCTGCGGTACGCTAACCCGGTACGGCCGAGGGGTCAAGGTCGTGAACTTCCTGTTACAGGAGGGCGAGTGGCCGATCGTGCTCACGTCACCCTGCAGGATGTGGCGACGGCCGCCGGAGTCTCCCTCGCCACCGCCTCACGCGTCCTCAACGGCACCGCCAAGGTCCGCGAAGACCTGCGCGACCGGGTCGAGGCCGCCGCCTCCGAGCTCGCGTACACACCCAACGCCCACGCCCAGGCCCTCGTCCGGGCCTCCAACGAGACCGTCGGCGTGATCTGCCACGACGTCAGCGACCCCTACTTCTCCGGCATCGCCAGGGGCGTCATGCGCGCCGCCGCGCAGCGCGACCTGCTGGTGATGCTGGCCAGCACGTTCCGCGACAGCGCGCGCGAGGTGGCCTACGTCTCGATGCTGCGCGCCCAGCGGGCCCGCGCGATCCTGCTGATCGGCTCCGGCTTCGAGGATCGGCGGTGGGAGCGGGCCATGGGCGTCGAACTGCGGCCCTATCTGAACGCCGGCGGCCGGGTGGCGGTGGTCAGCCGGCACCGCAGCCTGCGCGTGGACACCGTACTGCCGGAGAACCGCGCGGGCGCCGCCGCCCTGGCCAGGGCCTTGCTGGCGCTCGGGCACCGGCGCTTCGCCGTACTGTCCGGGCCGCCTGGCCTCAGTACGGTCGTGGACCGGGTCGGCGGCTTCCGCGACGCGCTGGCGGCGGCCGGGGTGTCGGCCGGCCAGGTCGTGGAGGGGCCGTTCAGCCGCGAGGGCGGCTACGCCGGGGCGTCCGCCCTTTTGGACCGGGGGCTTGATGCCACGTGCCTGTTCGCCGCCACCGACGTGATGGCGGTGGGGGCGCTGGCCGCGTTGCGGGAGCGGGGGGTGCGGGTGCCGGATGATGTGTCGCTGGCGGGGTTCGACGACATTCCCGTGGTACGCGACCTGACGCCGCCGCTGACCACGGTGGCGCTGCCGTTGGAGGAGATGGGGGAGCGGGTGATCGCCCTCGCTCTGCGGGATGGGGGTCGGGGGCGACGGCGGATCGAACGGATCGCGGGCCGGGTCATTCTCCGCGCCAGCACCACCGGCCCTCCCTAAAGGCCCTCCGCTTCGCTCCGGACGCTCTCCCAGGCGGGCTGACGCCTGCCCCCTGAAGGGCCTCACTACGCTCGGACTGCCTTCCTGAACGCTTCGCCAGGCTGGCTGGATGGGTCAACCAAACGAACCCGTCAACCCGCAGCATTGACCGATCATCACCGGTTCACCATGCCGCTCACCCGTCCCTCACTACGCTCGACGCGGTTTCAGAGAGACCCCTGGTGGGTCTCGCTTCGTTTCCTCATTGAGCTTGAAAAGCCGCTTGGCCAGACCTCACTCCGACTCGTCCAGGACGGCCTCTGTGGCCTTCGAAAGCGGGTGATCTTCGCCGAGCCCACTTCGTTTCAGGCGCAATACCTCAAGAAACTCGGTGTGGGCCTCGTCGAGGCGGCCGGTGGATCTCATGACGGCCGCAAGCCCATGTCTGATGATCAAGGTGTTCGGGTGGGCTTCTCCGTATACCCGAGTGGCCGTCTCCAGAAGCTCACGCAATTCCGTCTCGGCGGCGACGAAATTGCCCCTTTGCTGCATCGTCTCCGCCAGCTCGAACCGGATGTCCAATGTAGTGAGCTCGGCTTCGGAATGAAACTCGCGCCAATCGGCCAACACCTTGCGATAGACTGTTTCCGCTTCATCGAATCGGCTTTGACGTCTGAGGCAGACTCCAAGATTCAACGCTGTGTTTATCGTATCGGGATGCAGTTCTCCGAGCACGCGGCGTGCGAGCTGCAACAGATCCCGAAATTCCGTCTCAGCAGCGTCGACTTGACCGTCCTCACGAAGGGTTCGGCCGAGGTTGAGCCGGATGCTGACCACAAGCGGATGCTCGAGTCCGTGTGAGTGTTGTCCTACGGCCAGAATTGTTCGAAGCATCTCCTGTGCTTTTCTGTTGTCACCGTTCTCCCTCACGGAGCGCGCAAGGTTGTTTCCTATCGTCAACGTTTCGATGCTCTCCGCGCCCAAGAAACGATCGGCGACATTTCGCATTATGTGGTAGTCAATGCATGCCTGCATGTATTGCCCTGCCATGTATCGGTACCAGGCTGAACGCTCCGCTGAGACCAAGGCGGCCTTGCAGATCTCGGCATCGAATGTATCTGAGCTCGCGATCAGCTCAAGAGGGGCGATACAGTGCGGAGCCACGACCGACCATGCTGGCCAGTGGCTTGCATCGTCCGGGTCTAGCACTTGCGTCACTTCGTCCATCGTTTCGGCGAGGACAGCTATGTAGGCAGCCAGCTTTCCTTCGCTACGGAGGTTGCGTAGTGTGACCGTGCGGACAAGTGGATGCATGCTGAGGCGGTAACTCCACTCTTCCGCCCTTGCCGAGGGGATGGGCCGTTCCTCAGGAGCGTTGTTAAGATCGAGAGAGATCAGCCCAAGACCGGCAAGGGCGCGCAATGACGCTCCTATTTTTTGGGGTGAAGGGTCGGCGAACAGCGTGTTTCGTTGCAGGACCTCGGGCTTGACGATGGCCAGGTATGGCACAGGAGAGGCTCCGCAGCAGGCAAGGAGCCTGAGCAGCGGCCGAGCCAGATCATGCCCTTGCCTTTCGAGTAGATCGAGCGACATCTCCCACGTGGTGCTCAAAGCGCGTCGGTTGTCGGCCGCTTCCCCCGGTCCCTCTGCAGGCATCTCTAATTGTCCTAGTCGTATATCGAGATTCATTCGGTAGGCATGGAAAGTTCTAAGCGAGTCTTTGTGTGGAAAAGGATCAGTCGCCACCGAAGCGAGATAGCGCCCGGCAAGTTCTAATGCGAGAGGCACCCCGCCCAGAGCAATCGACAAGTATGCGGCGTCCTCTGTGCGTCCCGCATGAGGTGCGTGATCAACAAGCACCTGAGCACCTATGTCGGAGCTCAGCGGAGGTACGTATCGCATGTTGATCCACGGGGCCCATCGTTCGGGCCTGCCGTTACGGCTCGATATGATGATTCCGTTTCCTGCCGTTGCCGGCGGGCGCAGCCATTCGGTTCCTTCTTTTATTCCTCGGCTTGAGCTGCCGAGAGCGGCGGGGTCGTCCGCGTTGTCGATGATGAGAAGCCAGGAATAGTTCAGCGCGTTCAGGTATGTCCACAGGACATCGGCTGGGTGTGCATGATCGAAATCATCGTCTCGGGCGCCCAGTGAGAAAGCCAGAGCGTAGAGGGCGGCTCTCATCCCGTCCGATTCATCTGCGGGGATCCACCAGACTCTGACCTGGTTCTTCATGGCGCGATGAGCGATCTCCAGAGCGAGCGCCGTCTTCCCGATCCCTCCCATACCGTAGAAAAGCTCCACGTAGGGCTGCTTCTCTTCGCCGTGCGTTGATAGCTGGATAAGATCGTCTATGCGCTGAAGAATTTCGCCCCGTCCGCGCAGGGCATGGGAGGGGATGCGCAATTGTGGGACGACGATGGGCGGTGCGGTAGCGGCTACGGAACGTGCCTGCGCGGAACCGAGGAAGAAGTTGTATTGGATGCCAGACTGCTGTGCCGCCTGCTGCGCATGATCTTGCGCTCGGGAAGCTTGAATGGCTGCGTGGCGAGGCGCAGGCTCATTCCTCCAAGTCGCATCACGGCTTTCGCTGGCTTCCATCATGACTCCACTCGACGAGTGACATATGGGAAGTCGTTGACTAGCTGGCTGTCGCGTCCAGATAGATTCGGCTCTCAAGCATGGGAACGGATTCTTGAATCAATCGATCAGCGACCCCTGCATATGCTTTCACCAGCGCGGGATCTTCCACCAGTCGTGCTTCCTCCAACGTGGAAGTCTGAAGATCGTAGATTAGTGCGATGACGACTCTGTCATCGAAAAGCACAAAGTCGGAGATGTTCGTCTCCGCAAACATTCGTCCGACGTCGCTCGCGTCGATGAACCGTATATCTTCCCCCTGCTCAATGTCAGCCAGGTATGCGGCAAATTCGTAGTGAATCAGATATGAGGTCAAGGGAAGCTGGCATATGCGGAGGCGGATCATGGCGACCTCCCGCTCGCGCGCATGCGAATAAATCTCATCTTGATTCATAACCTGATCGCGAACCAACCGTGCGGCCTCGACATGATCCCCGCGCTTGAACGCTTCATATCCAGCAAATCCGGACTCGTCATACTCTTGTAGGAATTCAACCTTTACCCATCGTGAGCGCAACCCTCGGAAAAAGGTCATAAAATCGTCTACTCCACCCGATGTGGTACTCAACGGGCGATATGTTGCTGGCGGGTAGATTTTCATAACGCCTTCCTCGGGCAAGAAGTGACAATATGGACGAATCGGATCACCTTTCGGTGCGCGTCAGCGCAAACCACTCTACTGAAGTGGAATGTGCTGACGCTGCCCGATGAATCTGCTGTCGGAGTGTCACTCTAAGGGGATGCTCTCGCGGGCCTTGATCAGCACATGCCTTGGAAGCACCACAATTCCTTCGCCCGGGTCTAGGAAGGCATCCGAGGGCAGATGCGGCTCTAGCGCTGCGGTCTGTTCCATGCCGATGATGGCGAAGTCACCGGACTCGAGCTCCCAGATGTCAGGGCAGCTGTTCGCTCCGGCGCTTCCGTTTCCTTCGGCCGCGTGCGGATGCGGGCCGATGCGTTTTTTGAACATAACCCTCTCCAGAGATTATTCTCATCCTGATGGATGAAAAGGGGAGATCGCGTTGACAATTTGGTGCCGCACGACGCAGTGGCGGGATCCTTTCCTTTTATGGCCAAGCTGCAATGTTATGAATGTAAGGATCTTATGCTCCGGTGGCTGTTGTTCTATTGCTACGCCAGATCGTCCATAGCGGACGATAATCCAGTCGCGCCCAAAACGGTGCGGAAAGAGGGTTGAGCAGTGCATGATGCAAAAGAATGGTCCGGTGGCCAGCGTTATTCAGAGCCGAGTGCACATGCCTTATCAGTGCCGTCCCTACCCCCGTGCCACGATGAGCCATCTGCGTGCCGAGCGTCGATATGTATACTGGTTGCGCCTTGCGGACGTAGGGCGCCACACCCGCGCAGAACGCTGGCAGGTCGACTATGCACAGGCCAACGGCATTGCCATCGACCTCTGCCAGCCATATCCAGGTTTCACATCTCTGAAAGAGAGCGAGCACGGCACCGCGTAAAAGCGTAGGAGCGCGAGGATGATTGCTGCCGACCCCTAGCGCGGCATCGTAGGCCACTACTTCAAGCCAGAGAGAGACGATAATATCGATATCTCCAAGGGTGGCAATCCGTACGATGGGATCGCGGCCTGTGGTCACCTGTGCAGAGGAGCCTTTGTTTTGATCCCGGATCGCCAACGAGGTCTGGGGAATAAAGCCATGCTGGTAAAGGACAGGAATGCCCCACGTCTCCCGGCTGGGCCACATCAGATAGACGTGGGCCTGTGGCGCGCTGAGTCTTTTACTATCTTGACAGGCCTCGCGCCACCAATGGAGCAACTCGTCCAAGCTCTGGTATGCATCAGGTCCAGCCACCAGGGGAAGGGCTGTAGTGCTGTCCAGTTCTCGCCATAATGTTGCGAGGTCGTCGGGCTTCAAGTGGTGCGTTTGCGTGAGCATGTAGGCATTTGACGGTGATTCGAGGAGGTCGTAGCCGCCGCGCTCGATCAGCAACGTAACTTCCGGCAAGAGTGCATCTAGCGACTGCCAGCGGTGTGTCGTCTCTAAAGCAAGACGGATTTGTCCCCGCGATGTTGTCATTCACTACCGTCGGTTCATGATAAAGGTTGCCTTGTGGCTGATCTGAACTTTGTACATCGTTATCTTGTGGTGCCATGGAATGTGTTGGTCTGTGTGCCATGACCTTGAATTGCTTGCTGCGCCTGGTCGGAAGCCGAGGCATTGACGCTCACATTGAGGCCATAACAGCTAGACCGCCGGCGCGCCTCATCAATCAGTCGCTGGACCTCTCGTGCGAGTTCGTCATCCCCTTGCAGGGCTCTGTCGATTGCTACGCGCAAGACCGCCTGGAGGTCCGCGTCATCAGGGTTATCTGCCAAGTCACGTAGGGCATCAGGGGCGTCTTCTGCCTTTTTGGCGCCGAAAACACGCTGAAGTACGCGGCGGCCCCAAACAACTGTCGTATCAGCACTCTCATCGGTGACTTTGTCGAGCACGGCCGCGCCGTATGCCCCGACTGCTGCCGCGACGTAAGGAGACAGCTCTGCCACCAGTCCCGGTATATCGTCGCCCATCTTTCGGCCCCCTGCACAAGTCGGGAGAGCTCAGTGACATGACAACGTCAGCACCAATGTATCTGCCGCTCGCATGGTAGTCACGGCCTGAGCCGAATTATCTTCGGTTGCCCAAGAGAGATCTTATAGGGCGAGCGCATTAACTGAACCACTCGCGCCATCGTGATCTGTGGCTGGGGACGTTCATTTGACCAGCTGCATCCGTGTGTACAGCGGTTCGTCCCAGGGTGGGAGCTGGTAAGCGCCACCTGGCAGCGCGACTACCCCGGGATGCGGGAGTGGTCCCAAAGGCCGCTGGGTCGTTTGCTCGTGCCTAACTGCTCCTCGCATGCAGGGCAGCGATCCCTTACTCCTTGTAACGGCGATTTTGTTCCTTTTATCCTTATTGGACCGCAGGGCTGTGTTGGTCTGCTGGCAATGCGATACGACGGAAGTATGCGTAGGGGCGTGGGTGCACACCTACCGAGCAGAAGTATCACGAGTGTTTCGGCGGGGACGGCGGACCGGTTCAGGCGGGGAGGACTACCAGGGAGATCGTTCGGGGGGTGAGGGCGCTTAGGCCGCATAGCCTGGAGCGAGGGCGGTTTGGAGGCGTTGCGGCCCCTGTCGCAGCTCTCGCAAGAGAAATTGTTTGGACGTCAAGAAGAGCGGCGCGGGCCAGGCTGATGAGATCCCCGCGGAGGTCGGCATCCACACGGTGTCTACCCGCCTCCGCATGCCTCGGGCGAACTTGGTTCAGCCGGTCAAGCTGGCAAAGCGCACAGGAAGTCAGTTCGCGCGCAGCGAGGCCCTTCAAGTGGGCGGGCGTCAGCCCGCCTGGGAGAACGTCCGGTTGGCGCCCTCTCAGGTTCGGCTGGGAGTGGTGGGAAGGTCCCCGGCCCCTGCCGGACGTGGCTGAGACGGGTGCGGAGTGTCGCCCAGGCGAGCCTGTTCGCGCCACATGGCGGTCTTCAACTCCTCGCGGATCCCGGCGTAGGCCGGGGCGTCGTAGACGTTGCGCAGTTCTTCGGAGTTGTTTCGCAGGTCGTACAGTTCCCACTCCGGGGGTAGGTGTACTAGCCGCTGCCCTTCAGCCCGAGGCTCTTAGCCGTACACCACCCTAGGTGGAGGGATTTTGTGGAATAGCTGTCTGTTGGGGCGGCGTCGGATGGCTTGCGGCGTTCACGACGTGCCCACGGTGAGCGTACGGCCGTGGGCGGCGCCTTCCACGGCCTCCATGTACACGCGGGCGACCTCGTCCACCGGGGTGCCAAGAGCCGGGTCCATGCCCAGGCCGAGGAGGGTTTCGCGGACCCAGCCGGGGCTGACGGTGTTCAGGCGGACGCCACGTGGCATCTCCGTCGCTGCGGCGTGTACGAACGCCTCCAAGCCGGCGTTGACCAGATAGCCGAGTGAGCTTCCCGGGACGGGGGCGGCGAACCGGCCGCTGGTGAGCGTCACGGATCCGCCGTCGCGTACGTGGGCGAGCGCTCGCCGTACCAGGTTCACCTGCCCGACGAGTTTGCCGTCGAGGCCGTTCCAGAAGTCCGGGTCCGACGGCGCGCCCAGCGGGGTCAGGCTGCCACTGGCGGCGCAGCACACTACCGCGTCCACTTCGCCGACCTGCGTAAACAGGGCGTCGATCGAGGCGGTGTCCGCCATGTCCACTCGCAGCGGGCCACGGCGCGACGCACGCACCACCTCATGGCGCACCGCCAACCGATCGGCCACCGCGCTCCCGATGGTTCCCGTCGCACCGATCACAAGAATCTTCACAGCATGTCCGTTTCGTCTGGTGGCTGGCAGGGACCAGGCTGCGACAGGCAGGCATGCCGGGCCCAGCCACCTGCCGGGTGTACACCTGCGGTGACTACATCTGACAGGTGCAGGCTCGACAGCCGTGGCTCCGCGACACTGGTACGTATGGGGATATATGCGGAGCTGGGGGAGTTTCTGCGATCGAGGCGGGCGCGGCTGCGGCCGGAGGATGCCGGGCTGCCCACGTACGGGGGGCAGCGCCGGGTGCCGGGCCTGCGTCGCGAGGAGCTGGCTCAGCTCGCCGGGGTGAGCGCCGGCTACTACACCCGGCTCGAACAAGGGCAGAGTCCCAATGCCTCGGATGCCGTGCTCGACGCTGTCGCCCGCGTTCTGCGTCTGGACGATGCCGAGTGTGCCCATCTATACTCACTGGCCCGGCCGAGGCGTTCGGTGACCCGCCGCCGGGTCGCCGCCAAGCCCGAGCAGGTACGGCCGGGTGTACGACTCATGATCGAGTCGTTCGGGGACGTGCCCGCCCTGGTCATGGGGCGCTTCCTCGACGTCCTCGCGTGGAACCCGATGGCGCACGCTCTGCTGGCCGGCCATCTTGACCTGGACGCGCCGAACCGGATCGCCGACCGGCCCAACATCGCCCGCATGCTGTTCCTGGACCCCCACATGCGGGAGCTCTATTCCGAGTGGACCTGTAAGGCCCGGTCCACCGTCGCCGATCTGCGGCTGATCGCCGGACGCCACCCCGGTGCCCCTGAGCTGAGCGAGCTCATCGGCGAACTGGCCCTCGGAAGTCCCGAGTTCGCGAAACTCTGGGCCGCCCACGCGGTGGGTGATTGCGGCACCGCGGCCCGTACCTACTGCCATCCGGTGGTGGGCACCATGGCGCTGATGGCCGAGTTCATGGTCCTGCCGGACGATGAGGGGCAGCGTGTGGCCGTGTTCAACGCCGAACCGGGCTCACCCTCCGAAGCCGCCCTGCGGATGCTCGCCGACCTGACCGCCACCGCTGCACCGTTCGTCGGGCTTTGGGACACCAAGGGGGACCGCCCCTAAAGGGCTCCGCTGTCGCCGGGCCGCGCTGCGCTGAATCCTTCACAGGGTTGCGGAAAGAGCCGCGGGGGCCACTTCGAGGGCTGCGCGGCCGTGGAAACGCCGGGGAAACATGCCTCCGGGTTGTGTGGCCTCACGATCGCTGCGATCACCGCGGCGGTGCGACGTGTCGAGCACGACGTGAGGACCTTGATATGACCCCTTCAGCCGATTTCCAGGCCCCCGACCGGCGCGCGTTCCTGCGGCGCGCGGGCCTGGCCGTGGCCGCGGGTGCGAGCCTTCCCCTGCTGGGTTCCGTCCCGAACCCGGCGTCCGCGTCCGCGGACGATCCTGACCAGCTGTTCAAGGAGGGTAGGTTCGCCGCGGCCGAGCGCGGCTATCGGCGCCTCCTGGGCGAAGATCCGCAGAACGCGCACGCCTACGCCCAGGTCGGTTACATCGCCCTGCTGTCCAACCGCTTCGGCGACGCGGAGAAGCACTTGTCCAAGGCCGTCGCCCTGCAGCCCGGCGACATCGCCTCGGCGCAGCGGCTGGCCGAGTGCTTCGTCCGGCAAGATCAGCTCGCCCGCGCCGTACCGCTGCTCCAGGGCACCGGCCGCCCTCGCGACAAGGCGTACGGCGATCTCTACTCCCACATAAGCGGCACACCATGGCAGATTCGCGGGGCGCAGAGCGCGCACGTGCCCTTCGTCACCCTGGATCCCGTGCCTGCCGTCGAAGCCAGCCTGAACGGGGGGACACCGGGGAGGTTCTGGCTCGACACCTACGCGACGCTCGACCTGTCGCGTGAGGTGGCGGAAGCGGCGGGGCTGCGCGCGGTGGCCAGCCACTCGGGAGGGGTCGCCAACAATCAGCCGATCACCATCTGGCTTGGCGTCCTGGACTCGTTCAAGATCGGTAACGTCGAGATCCGCAACCTTCCGGTGCAGTGGAGCGACGCGCAGCGGCCGTCCCTGCCTGACGGGTCACCGGCGGCGGGCGCGTTCGGAACGACGATCTTCTACCACTTCCTGACCACGATGAACTACGCCGGCCGCGCCCTGATCCTGCGGCGCAAGACCAGAACCGCGCCGCGAGCACGCGCCGCCGACCGGCTCCCGCTGTGGCTGGCCGGCGACCACTACCCTTGCACGCTGGGCAGTCTGGGCGACTACGGGCCGCGGATGGTCACCGTCGACACCGGCGGCATCGGCGTCGGCCTCGACACCACGGTGGAGATCGCCGAGCGGGTGGGCATGGAGGTGGACTACGACCATCCCATCCCACAGGCCGGAACCAAGCTCTATCCGATCACGGCCGAGCGCATCAGCCTGGGCGGGGCGGTCGGGCGCAAGGTGCGCGGCCACGCCGCCGAGCAGGTCTTTCCCGGATTCCCCGGCCCAGGCCAGTCCGCGCAGTTCGGCTTCGAGCTGATCGCCAACTTCACCCACGAGTTCTTCAAGCCCTTCGCGATCACCTTCGACTACACCGACATGCGCCTCTCCATCACCCGCGGGTGAGTCCTGTCAGTGCGTCAGGACCACGCGCTTGCGGAACACCCAGTAGGTCCACCCCTGGTACACCAGCACGAACGGCAGTGTGATCAGCCCGATCCAGCTCAGCATCGTGAGGGTGTACGGCCCCGAGGCCGCGTCCGTGAGCGTGAGGCCGGGTAGCGGCGCCCACCGGAGTTCGGCGAAGAGCGCCACCGAGGCCAGGGCGATGGCGCCGGCGGTGGCGGCGAAGGCCCAGCCCTCCCTGCGGCGGAACGTCAGTGCCGCCGCGGCGGCCAGCGCCGCCATGGAGATCAGGGCGGGGATCGAGCCCAGGGCGGACAGAGCCGCCACGGCCAGCGGCAGGACCACGGCGCTCGCGGCCAGCGCGGTCGTGCGGGCGCGTCGGCGTACCGGGCCGTCGGTCTTGAGGGACAGGAAGACGGCGCCGTGCAGGACGCACGTGGCCAGCGTGAAGAGGCCGCCCACGAGCGCGGCGAGCGCGCTGTCGAACAGCAGGTCGGCGAAGACCGCGCCCCACAGGAACGCCGGGAGGGCGCTGCCGGCCACGATGCCCAGGTCGCACCAGACCGGGTTGGTCACCTTGCCGCGCCATTCCAGGCCGACGCCGCGGACGATCAGGCCGACCAGGATCAGCACCACCGGCAGGTAGAAGGCGCTGAACATGCCGGCGTACCAGGCGGGGAAGGCCGCGAACATGGCGCCCACCGCGGTGATCAGCCACACCTCGTTGCCGTCCCAGACCGGGCCGATCGTCTCCAGGCTCTGCCGGTGCTGCTCGGGCCCCCTGCTCACGAACGGTGCCAGCAGGCCCACGCCGAAGTCGAAGCCCTCGAGGACGAAGTAGCCGGTCCAGAGGAAGGCGATGATGACGAACCACAGGTTGATCACTGTCTGCACCTCAATACATCAGCGACGGCTGGAGTCGCTCGGTCGCGGGGACGGGCTCCGTCTGTTCGGGGCCCTTGCGTACGTGCCTGGTCAGGAGTACGGCTTCGGCCACGGCGAGCGCGCCGTACAGGAGGGTGAAGATCGTCAGTGAGGTGGCCACCTCGGCGAGGCTCACGCCGGGCGACACGCTCGAGGCCGTGAGCAGCTCGCCCGCCACCGTCCACGGCTGGCGGCCTATCTCGCTCAGCAGCCAGCCGGCGATCATCGCGAGGAACGGCAGAGGCAGGGCCAGCACCATGGTCCGGGCCAGCCAATCGGGCATGTCGCGTCTGCGGCGGGTGAGCCAGAGGCCGAGCACCGACAGCGCCACCGTGGTCAGGCCGAAGACGATCATCACCCGGAACGACCAGAAGACGACGGGCTGGTTCGGCCGGTAGTCGCCGGGGCCGAACTGCCGCTCGAACCTGGCCTGCAGGTCCTCGGTGCCCTGGACCGTGGCGGTGAAGTCGTGGGTGGACAGGAAGCTGAGGACGTTCGGGATCTCGATGCCGGGGGCGATGGAGAACGGGGCTCCGGCGGTGTCGTGTTCGAGGCCCTCGGCGGAGGCCAGCTTCATCGGCTGCTGCTCGTACAGCAGCCTGGCCGAGGTGTCGCCGGTGCCCGCGACGACGGCCCCGGCCAGCGCGGTCATGATCAGCGCGGCCCGCGCGGCGCTGCGCCACATGGGGGCTTTCGTCTTCAGCAGCCAGTAGCCACTCACCGCCAGCACGAACCCGCCCGCCACGATGAAGGCGGCGGCGATGACGTGCGGCACCTGGGTGGTCGCGGTGGGGTTGGTGAGCACCGCCCACAGGTCGGTCATCCTGGCGCGGCCGTCGACCACCTCGTAGCCGACCGGGTGCTTCATCCAGGCGTTGGCCGCGAGGATGAAATATGCCGACAAGTTGGAGCCGATGGCGGCGGCCCAGATGCACGCCAGATGGACCTTCTTCGGCAGCCGTTCCCAACCGAAGATCCACAATCCCAGGAACGTGGACTCCATGAAGAACGCCAGCAGCGCCTCCATGGCCAGGGGTGCGCCGAACACGTCGCCGACGAACGTGGAGTATTCGCTCCAGTTCATGCCGAACTGGAACTCCTGCACGATGCCGGTGACCACGCCCATGGCGAAGTTGATCAGGAACAGCTTGCCGAAGAACTTCGTCAGCCGGAGGTAGTGCTCCTTGCCCGTCCGGTGCCAGGCGGTCTGGAGCCCGGCCACGAAGATGCCCAAGCCGATCGTCAGCGGCACGAACAGAAAGTGGTAAACGGTGGTCACCCCGAACTGCCACCGCGCGAGATCGAGCGCGTCCATCTTCCCCCCACCGGGTGCTTTGCTCTACAAGCTGTAGTGCGTCTACTTACAGTAGTACTACAGCCTGTAGAGCTGGGCTATGCGATCTTCGTCACAAGCCTGCGGATCGGTGGTCTCACGATGGCGTGCGGTGGTGTCCGGGCGCGTCAGCCGAGGGGCTGATTCGTGCGTACGACTTGGGGTGGACCTGGTCCACGGCGCCGGGCGTCAGCCGGTTGCGCCAATGGGCTGGGTGGGGGCCGGGGTGGCGCGGGCCTTGGCCTCGGCGCGAGTCGGAGACCGCGGCGGCTCGATGGCGGAGCGCCGGCCATGCCCGCCTGGTCGGCGGGCGCGGCCGGCGCCCGGAACGGTTCCTTGATCTCCGCCCGGTGGCCTACGGCCGTCGGGCCACCAAGAGCAGCCGGGGGCTGCCGAGCCGGAACGGCGTGCCGTCGGCGTCGCCGTACAGTTCGACGCCGCTGAACCCGGCCTCGTGGACCAGCCGGACGACCTCCGCGGCGGTGTAGACGTACTGCACCGAGGTCCCGCGGTGCTCCTGCGTACCACGGCGGAAGGTGAAGGAGGTGAGCCAGCGGCTGTTCGCCGCGTCGTACTCGTTGACCGAGACGGCCTCGATCCCGCCGAGTGTCATCGGCGGCTCTTCCAGGGTCAGGTTCGGCAGCAGCGACTCGGCCACGAACCCGTAGTCCAGGATGAGCGTGCCTCCGGGCACGACGAGCCCGGCGAGGCCCGCGAGGAACTTCTGCGTGCCGGCATGCTCCAGGTAGCCGAAGGCGTTGCCCATGCACATCGCCGCATCGGCCCGGACGTCGGCGGGAAGCGCCCGCATGTCGCCTTGGCGCAGATCGAGGTCGAGCCGCTCGTCTGCGGCGGTGGCGCGGGCGTAGGCGATGGCCTCGGCCGAGACGTCCAGGCCGGTGATCTGGTGGCCGCGCCGGGCGAGTTCGAGGGCGTGCCGGCCGCTGCCGCAGGCCACGTCCAGCACCCGGGAACCGGGACGGAGCCCGGCCAGGCGGGCGACGAAGTCAGCCTCGGCGGCGGTCGTCCACTCGGGTACGGCCGCGCGCCAGAAAGCGTTGGGCAGCTCGGTGAAGAAGTCCGCGTACCACGCGGACAGGGAGTCGTGCGACATTTCCGTGTGCTCCAGATCAGGTGCGCGGCGACCGGCGCCGCGCGGACGAGAGAATCTCCGCGAGACCGGGACACGACGGAAAAAGTGCGGTCACCCGCACCGCACCGGCCGCTGGAACGGCCGTCTCGTCATCCGCCCCGGAGTGACCGGGCGGTGACCATGGCATCGCCTTCTCGTGATCGGCCGGGCCTGACCCGGCGAGGAGCAACCAGGGCCAGCTTACGATCCACCCCACCGGCTCTTCAACGGGATTGGCATCGCGTTCCCGCCGTCATGCTCACGCAGGCGATCAGGTTATCGAGCCGGCTCGCCGCGATGCGCATGTCGCCTCGTATGGGGATGCCATCGGAGCAGGCGGTTTCAGCGGGTGGTGGCGGCTTCCAAGTACGCCTGGAGGTTGCCCAGTTCGAAACCGCGGCGCTTGATCTTGTCGACCAGGATGCGGAAGTCCCTGGCCAGGTTCGGGCGGAAGTGGATCAGGAGGATGTCGCCGGGGCGCAGCTTCTTGTCCGGCACCTGGTAAGCGATCTTGCCGCCGGGCTGCACGGTGGCCGTCCAGAGCAGGACCGTCTTGAGGCCGCAGTTCTTGGCGGCTCTGAGCGTGTCGGTGTTGTAGTTGCCGAACGGTGGTCTGAACAGTGTCGGCCTGGTGCCCAGCTCTCTCCTGATGATGGTGGAGGAGCCGCAGATCTCCCGTCGCTGGGCGTCGTAGCCGAGGAGGCGGAGGTTCGGGTGGGTGAGGGTGTGGTTCTCGATGGGTACGTGGGCGTCACGTAACGACCGGAAATATCCCCATTTACCGGCTCCTACGAACTGGCCGGGGCCGCCAGCGGGGTCGGGCGTGCCCTTGGCCTCCACCGCGTCCCGCATGGCGAACGCCGT
Organism: Nonomuraea sp. NPDC026600; assembly: GCF_040638335.1. NCBI lineage: Bacteria > Bacillati > Actinomycetota > Actinomycetes > Streptosporangiales > Streptosporangiaceae > Nonomuraea > Nonomuraea sp. NPDC026600. The sequence continues at coordinate 115,163 of NZ_JBEZYD010000012.1, read as the reverse complement.
GATCGGGATCCGCTGGTCGCGTACCTGCTGGACGAAGCCGGGGTCCTGTTCCCAGCCGTCGTCGATGGTCAGGAAGACGACCTTGCGGGTGGTGGGGATCGAGCTGATCACCGGAGGCAGGGAGCCGGTGGCCGGGATCTCGCGCACCTCGCCGCGCCTGGGCACCGCGCCGGGCGGGCCGTCGGGTCGCTGCGTGGTCGTGTCGGATCTGGGGGCGGTGGTGCTGGTGGACGTGCTGCCTGGCGTGGCGCCGGTCATGTCGCCTCCTGGACCGTCTGCCGTACCGCCTGACCCGCCGCCGGTCGCGCAGCCGGCCAGCAGGACCGCGACCGCCGCCACGGCGGCCACGCGGCCGGGCCGGGCCACGGGGGCCGAACCGCCCACTTGGGCTGCTCGGGCCACACCGGCCATGCGCCCTGCGGGGAATGTGCGGGCGACTCGGGCACCCAGCACATCGGCCACATGGGCCACGATCGACACGATTCGTCCCCTGACTCGACCCTTCAACATTGGCCCCATCCTGCCAGCCATGATCGCGAGGTGAGCGCATCCGATAAGGAGTGATCGTCCGGCTGGCGAGTGTTGCCCTTATCGCGAACGTCGCTTCGTCCCTAGAGTGGCGATGTGAAGGTGGCAGGTAGCGCCATGATCGGCGTCGAGAGACATCGCGTGTGGGACGCGCTCCAGGATCCGGCGGTGCTGGTGCGCACCATCCCGGGTTGTGAGCGCCTGGAGGAGACGGGGCCGGATACGTACCGGATGACGGTGACGGCGGGGGTCGCGTCCATCAAGGGCGTCTACCAGGGCGAGGTGTCGCTGGCCGAACCGTCGGAGCCGGAGAGCTTCGTGCTGCGGGCGCGCGGCCAGGGCGCTCCGGGGACGGTGGAGGCGACCGTGCTGGTACGGCTCAGCGAGGTCGACGAAGGGACCCGGGTCGACTACGACGCCGACGCGGTCATCGGCGGCATGATCGGCGGGGTGGGTCAGCGGATGCTCGGCTCGGTGGCCAAGAGGACGGCGGGGGAGTTCTTCGCGGCCGTCGAGGATCATCTGCGCGCCCCGGAGGGTGAGTACGCCGTGCGCGGTGGCGTACCCGCGGCCGGAGAGGCCGGGCAGCGGGCGGCGGCGGATCGTGGGGCCGGGCAAGGAGCGGCGGAGCGTTCCGGGGCCGGACAGGGAGCGCTGGTGCGTTCCGGAGCCGGGCAGGGAGCGGTCGCGGAGGGAGAGGCTGAGCGCGGGGTGGGGGTGGACGAGTTGGCCGCACGCCGAGCCGCGGTGGCGCGCGCGGCCGATGAGGCCGCGGGTGCGGAGGGGCGTCGGGCGCCTGCCGTGTATGAACGCCCATCCGCCGTGTACGAGCGCCCGCCCAGGACCCACACGGAGACGCGCCCGTGGGTGATGCTGGCGTCGTTCGGGATGGGGGCGGGCATCGCCCTGACCGGCGTCGCCGTGGGCTGGCTGCTCGGCCGGACGGGCCGACGCCCACGCCCCTGACCGCCGGCTCACCATCCCGTCGGTCGAGAGACGATACGGAGAAGAACGGCCGCGCCCGCCACCAGGTATCGCCCCGAGGGACGTCGGCATCGTTTTGGGGACGCCTGGCGCTGGGCCTCGCTTTTGGGGGATGTCCGGCGCTCGGCGTCGCCTCCGACGGACCGGCCGCTGGCGAGGGGGCAGAGGTCTCGAAGGTGGCCAGGTTGTCAAACCGGCTGCTCATGAGGGTGGGGCTGAGCTCTCGCGGAAAAGGATCTCCAGGCGTAGCGTGGCTTTATGCGGCAGGCACACGCTGAAGACGCACGAACCGAGGCCCGGCGAGTCATACGCAACCTACTCGGAGAGGAGCGCCCGACCGCCGAGGCGCTGATCGGCGACGCGCGCCCCGCGCTCGGCGACGAGCGGACCGAACGCTGTCTGGGTCTGGCGCTTGGCGCGTCCCTCACCAGGCGGTCCGCCGAGCTGGCCGCCATCGCCGCGCTGCTGGTCGGCGCCCGCGAGCTGGGTGACGAGTGGTGGACGCGGCCCAGGGGCGGCAAGTTGCCCGCGCCCGACGAGGTGCTGCGTACGGCCGTCGCGATCGAGCCGTGGACCGATCTGACCGCGCTGGAGATGCTGGCCGCCTGGATCTCCGACGACGCGGCCGACCAGATGTGGGGCGAGCCCGTTGCCCAGGTGGACCTGAACTCGTGGCAGGCCGAGGACCGCTTCGAGCTGCCCGCGGGGGCGAAGCCGGGTCAGCGGCTCGTCGTGCACTTCGATGCCGGCGGACGGCTCGACGCGGTCGTCACCCGGCGGCCTGACGAGGACCTGGGCTCGAACCTCGACTTCCACTCGTTGCGTTATTCGCGTCCCGCCGAGGCGCAGTGGAGCTGGGGCGTGGCGGCCGGGCTCGGGCCGCACCGGCTGCCGGGGGAGGACCCCGATCCGTACGCCCGCGAGGTCCCCACCGCCGCCGCCGGCATCCTGCGTGCCTGGGCGCTACGGCACGGCGCCACCCGCGAGCAACTGGGCGAGCGGTGGCAGACGGTCGGCGACGTGGTGGCGACCATTGAGCGGGTCGATTGGATGTGGCGGAGCGGGGAGTGGTTCGGCTGGTGGCGCGGTGCCTCGGCCCTGGTGGACGACTCGGCCTACCTCCCCTACCGGCTGGAGGAACTGGCCGCCGGGTGACTGGTTTGTCGGGAACGGCTGCTGGGTGACCGGCCTGATGAGTACAGGCCACCGGCCTGTCGGGGAGCTGGCCATGTGGTGACCGGCCTGATGGGACGTTCAAGGCCCGTGGAATGGGGACCGGGTCCTGGAGGTTGTCATCGAGCGTGAAAGTCGAGATATTTTCGGACATCGTCTGCCCCTGGTGCTACATCGGTCATGCCCGCTTCGCCCGCGCCGCCGACCGGTTCCGCGCCAAGGGCGGCATCGTGGACATCACCATGCGCCCGTTCCAGCTGAACCCGGACGCCCCCGCCGAAGGTGAGCCGCTGCTCCCTGCCCTGGAGCGGAAGTTCGGCGAGAACGTCGCGCAGATGACCTCCCGGGTCACCGGCGTGGCCGCCGAAGAGGGGCTGGACGTGCGCTTCGAGCAGGCCGTCAGCGCGAACACGTTCGAGGCGCACCGGCTGGTCGAGCTCGCCACCCGGCAGGGGCGCGGCCAGGAGGCGGTCGATCGGCTGTTCCGCGCGCACTTCACCGACGGGCTGAACGTCGGTGACCAGGACGTGCTCACGAAGCTGGCCGCCGAGGTGGGCGTGGATCATCCGCCGGGTGAGGGCGCCCAGGAGGTGCGCGAGCAGCTTGACCGGGCGCGGGCGCTGGGGATAACGGGTGTGCCGCTGTTCCTGTTCGAGGGGCAGTTCGCGGTTTCGGGGGCGCAGCCTGCGGAGACGTTCGACGCCGCGCTCGACGAGGTCGCGGCGCGCACCGGCCAGACGCCGGTGACCATCCTCGCGGACCCGGCCGACGGCTGTGACGACGGGTACTGCGCCGTCTGAGCGGTGACGTCCCTGCTCTATCTCGGCGTTTGAGCCGTGACGTCCTTGGCTACCGCGCCGTTTGAGCGGTGAGTGACGTCCTCGGCTACCGTGCCGTGTGAGCGATGATCTCTTCGGCCAGCCATTCGGCCACGTTCGCGGGGCCGGGCGGGCGGACGCCGAGGACGAAGTGCGTCACACCGGTGTCGGCCAGCTCGCCGATCAATGACCGGGCGGTGGCGGGGTCGTCGGTGGAGACGACGAGTTGGGTCGAGCGGGTGATCTCCGCCGGGTCGCGCCCGATGGCGGCGCACTTCTCGTCGAGCACCTTGTTCCGTTCTCTGATGAACTCGATCGTGTTGTGCGGCGGCCCCGGCACGTTCCAGATATCGGCGTGCTCGGCGACCACACCGAGCGTCCTGTCGCCCCACCCGCCGATCAGGAGCGGTGGCGGGACGGCGGGTTTCGGCGAGCACACCACCTCGCGCAACTGGTAGTAGCGGCCGGAGAAGTCGAACCGGTCCTCGGTCCACATCCGCTTGATGATCGTGCAGGACTCGGCCAGCCTGGCCACGCCCTCGGCGGGTGAGGCGATGTGCAGGCCGTACGCGTTGTACTCCCTGGGCACGAGCGTGTCGCCCGGCTGGTGCGTGCCGCCGACGCCGAGGCCGAGGACCAGCCGGCCGGGCGCGATGGCGTCCACGGTCGCCGCGATCTTGGCGAGTACGGCCGGCGGCCTGGTGAGGTTGCTCGTCACCATGAGCCCCAGTTGGAGCCGGGAGGTGCGCGCGGCCAGGGCGGCGAGCATCGTCCAGCCCTCGTGGATCGGCGCGTCCACCGGCCCGAACAGCGGCAGCATGTGGTCCCAGAGCCAGGCGTGCTCAATGACCGGGACGGCGTCGGCCTGCTGCCAGGTCCGCAGCAGCGCGTCGTACGTGACGCCGACGGGGACGGTCTTCATTCCAAAGCTCAGCATGGATCAGCTCCACTGATTGTCAGTGCTACTGATGATTAGGCTAGTGCGAGAATCGGGAGGTGTCGAGACGTCGCCTTGGATACCTGCTGAAGCACGCGAACCTGCGCCTGACCCAGCTCACCGGGCCGGCCCTGGAGCCGTACGGGATCGACGGCCGTGAGCTCGCCGTGCTCCACGTGCTCGACGAGGCCGATCCGCTGTCGCAGCAGGAGGCCGCGCGGCGGTTGCGGATCGACAGGACGACGATGGTCGCCCTGATCGACACGCTCCAAGGCAAGAAGCTGGTCAGCCGCCGGCCGCATCCGGACGACCGGCGCAAGAACATGGTCGAGCTGACCACGCGCGGCCGCGACACGCTGCGCGAAGGGGGTCAGGCCGTCGAGGAGGCGGAGCGGGCCTTCCTGGCGAAGCTGCCGGCCGACGACGCGGCCCGCCTCAGAGAGCTGCTCGACCGGCTGATCTAGAGTCGGCCGATCCAGAGTCGGCTGATCCAGAGCTGGTAGCTGACCCAGGGTCGGGTCAGAGAGTGCCCTCGCCCAGGAGGCCGGAGCGGTGGTGGCGCCGGCAGAGCACCTGGTAGCGCACCGGAGACGCGTCCGTGTCGCCGATCACGACCTGCTCGCCCGTACGGACCAGTTGCCCGCCCACGATCCGCCCGTTGAGCAGTCCGGGCCGCCCGCACCAGCACAGCACCTCGACCTGCAACCGGCACACCTCGTCCGCGAGCTCGAACAGCCGCTGCGCCGCCGGGAACATCACGGACCTGAAGTCGGAGGCCAGCCCGAAGGCGTAGACGTCGATGCCGTGGTCGTCCACCAGGTCGGCGAGCTGCTCGATCTGGTCGACGGTGTAGAAGCAGGCCTCGTCACAGATCAGGTAGTCGATCCGGTCGTGCCCGTTCACCAGCGCCACCAGATCGAGCGAGTCCACGACCTCGATCGCTTCGAGACCGAGCCCTATCCTGCTGGTGACCTGGGGTCCGCCCGAGCGGTCGTGCTTGGTCAGGACCAGCCCGCGCCTGCCCTGGCGGCCGTGGTTGTAGTTCATCTGAAGCGCGAGTGTGGACTTCCCGCAGTCCATGGGACCGAAGTAGAACTTCAGTACGGCATCACGGGCGCCGGCCGGGACGGCGGACAGGGCAAACGATTCGGTCACAGGGGGCCACCTTAGCGGTTGGCTTGTTCCATGACCTCGTGGGACATTTCTCCCCTGGAGTTATCAGGAGGATCCGTGGTCACAGAGAAGCCACCACCCGCACTCGACGCGATGATGACGACCGACGACCTCACGGCGGCGCAGGCCGACGCCACGAGGTGGCGGTACGGCTTCCTCGTGGTCGTGACGGGGATCGTCGCGATCCTGGTGGCCTTCGGGGCCGCCGTGTTCGCCACGAGGGAGTTCGCGGCGTTGTTCGCGGGTGTGGCCGGGGTGGTCGGCACGATCATCGGCGCCTACTTCGGCGTGCAGGCGGGGCAGTCGGGAAAGGCCAGGGTGGAGGCCGAACTGGCCAGGTCACAGGAGTTGGTAGTGCGGTTGGCGGCATATGTTGGCACTGAGAACGCGCCCCGTGTCATCGATGAAGTGCTCGGCCGGCGCCGAAGCTGAGGAGCCATGCGTAGCGTCCGTATCGGAGTCGACACCGGAGGCACCTTCACCGACGTGGTGGCGGTGGACGACCAGACCGGTGAGATCGTCACGACCAAGACCCCCTCGACCCCGGCGAACCCAGCCGACGGGTTCGTCAGGGGTATCGAAAAGCTGGGCCAGCTCGACGCGAGTTCCGTCGTGCACGGCACCACCGTGGCCACCAACCAACTGCTCGAGGATCGGATAGCGAACCTGGGGTTCATCACGACCGAGGGTTTCGAGTACATCCTGGAGATCGCCAGGCAGAGCGTGCCCGACGGCTATGGCAACTCCTACTTCTGGGTCAAACCACCGAGGATCGTCCCGATCCACCTGGTCAAGACCATCGGGGGGCGCCTCGACCACACCGGCGCCGAGGTGCGCCCGTTCGCCGAGGAGCAGGCCGCCGAGGTGGCGCGCTGGTTCAAGGCCAAGGGCGTCACCGCGATCGGTGTGTGCTTCCTGCACTCGTACGCCAATCCGGACCACGAACGGCGCATGCGCGACGTGCTGGCCCGCGAGCACCCCGAGGCGGTCGTCTCGCTGTCGAGCGACGTGCTGCGCGAATACCGCGAGTACGAGCGGTCGGTCACCACGCTCGTGGACGCGGCGGTCAAGCCGACGATGCGCCGTTACCTGGCCAACCTGTCGGCCCGGCTCGGCATGCCGTTCTCGGTGATGAAGTCGAACGGCGGCGTGCTGTCGGCCCGCGAGGTCGTCAACCAGCCGATCACCACGGTGCTGTCGGGACCCGCGGCCGGCGCGCTGGGCGCGGCGCTCATCGCGGCCACGGCGGGGCACCCGTCGGTGATCACCCTCGACGGCGGCGGCACCTCCACCGACGTCTCGGTGGTGATCGACGGCGAGCCGTCCATCACCACCGAGGGCGCCATCGGCCGCTACCCGTGCAAGATCCCGATGATCGACATCGTCACCGTCGGCGCGGGCGGCGGCTCCATCGCCTGGATCTCGCCCGAGGGCACGCTGAAGGTCGGCCCCAAGTCGGCGGGGGCCGATCCGGGACCGCTCTGCTACGGCCGGGGCGGTACCGAGGTGACGGTCACCGACGCGCACGTCTTCCTCGGCCGCATCCCGCCGCACCTGCTCGGCGGCGAGATCCCGCTCGACGTGGCGGCCGCGCGCACCGGCATCGAGGCGCTGGCCGACAAGCTCGGGCTCAGCGCCGAGCGGACCGCGACCGGCGTCCTGGAGATCAGCGCGTTCAACCAGAGCAACGCCATCCGCCAGCTCACCGTCAAGCGCGGGCTCGACGTGCGGGACTTCCCGCTGGTGACGTTCGGCGGCTCGGGGCCGCTGCTGGCCTGCCGGCTGATCGACATCCTGGGCCTGCCGGCGGTGATCGTGCCGCCCGATCCGGGCAACGTGTCGGCGTTCGGCCTGCTCACGGTGGACGTCAAGAACGACTACGTCCGTACGTACGTCACCCGCGACCTGTCCCCGGCCACGGCCGGGGAGATCTTCCGCGAGCTGGAGGGCGAGGCGGCGCAGGCGCTCGACCGGGAGGGCTTCGACGAGCCGGTCTACGCCCGCAGCGCCGACCTGCGGTACTACGGCCAGGCGTACGAGGTGCGCGTGGCCGCCCCGGCGGGCGAGGTGGACGAGGAGTGGCGCCGGGAGGTGCTGGACCGCTTCCACGAGGCGCACGAGAAGCTCTACGGCTACGGCTACCGCGACGACGAGCGGCACGGCGTCGAATGGGTCAACCTGCGCGTCTCCGGCATCGGCCCCATCACCCGCCCGGCCATCCGCCGTCGGTCGCCGCGCATCGAGGAGCGCACCGAGGAGGGCACTGAGGAGGGCACTGAGGAGGGCACTGAGGAGCGCACCGAGGAGCGGCCTGCGGCGGCGACCAGGAGCGTGCACTTCGAGTCGGCCGCCGACACGCCGATCCACCAGCGGTCCGACCTGGACCCCGGCACCGTGGTCGAGGGTCCGGCGGTCATCGAGGAGTACGGCTCGACGATCCCCATCCATCCCGGCTTCACCGCCGAGGTGGACGAGTACGGCAACGTGGAGGTGCGGCGTGGCTGACCCCGTTCTCATCGAGATCGTCGAGGGCACCCTGGCCTCCGTGGAGAAGGAGGTCGAGACCGCGATCGCGCGGACCGCCCGCTCTCCGATGATCCGCGACGCGCACGACTTCCGCGCGGGCATCCACGACGCGCGGCTGCGTAAGCTGACCGGCCGCTCCTACAGTGCGCTGGTCCAGCCGATCGTCCGTGACTTCCCGATCGACACGATGAAGCCCGGCGACGTCTACTTCCACAACGACGTCTACCTGTCCGAAGGCGGAATCGGCCACCTGCCCGACCTGTGCGTCACCGTCCCGGTCTTCCACGAGGGCTCGGTGGTGGCCTTCGTGCAGGCGTTCGGGCACCACGACGACATCGGCGGCTCGGTGCCCGGCTCGATGCCCTCGCACGCGCGCAGCGTGTTCGAGGAGGGGCTGATGGTCCCGCCGATCAAGCTGTGGGACGCGGGCGTGCCCAACGAGGCCGCGCTGCGCATCATGATCCGCAACTCGCGCATGCCCGACTCGCTGGCGGGCGACCTCGACGCCGAGTGTTCGGCCTGTCTCATGGGGGCGCGCCGCCTGGGCGAGCTGTTCGACAGGTACGGCAAGTCCGAGGTCGAGGAGTGCTTCGACGCGATCATCGGCAAGACGACGGAGACGTTCCGGCGCGAGCTGCTGACCAAGATCCCCGAGGGCACCTACACCTGGGAGGACTACGCCGAGCACGACGGCGTGGACGAGCCGAGACTGCACGCCCAGCGGATCACGCTCACCGTCGACCACGCGGCGGACGCCCCGCTGAAGATCGACTTCACCGGTACGTCACCGCAGGCCAAGGGGCCGATCAACCACGCGGGAGACTACGCCGACGGCGTGTTCCTGAAGAAGTGGCTGGCCCCCATCCTGCGCAACCTCGCCGACACCCCCGACCGCATGGCCGAGCTGGACGTCAACGAGGGCGTCGTCCCCCTGATCGAGATGGTCTTCCCGGAGAAGGGGACGCTGCTCACGCCGATCTTCCCAGCTCCCACCAACGCCCGGACGTTCGTGATCCTGCGCCTGCTCGGCGTGCTCGCAGGTGTGCTGGCCAAGGCCACCGGCGGCCGTATGCCGGCCGACCAGGAGACGATCCGCTACACCGGCGTCCACGGCGCCGACGCCGACGGCGTCCCGTACCTGATGAGGGAGGTCCTCGGCGGCGGCTCCGGCGGGCGCTGGTACGCCGACGGCGAGGACACCATCCACGTGGTGCCCGACTCGCGCAACATCCCCGTCGAGTTCGCCGAGGCGCGCTGGCCGTTCCGGGTCGAGCGGCTGGCGCTGGCCTGCGACTCGGGTGGGCCGGGCATGTTCAGGGGCGGGCTCGGCTACGACAAGCACATCAGGATGCTGCGGGACGCCTCGTACATGTCGATCGCCGACCGGTCGATCCTGTCGTGCTGGGGCGTCAACGGCGGGCTGGCCGGGCGGCCGTTCCGGGTCGAGATCGCGGGCAAGGAGATGGAGGGCCTGGTGGACGACCACCAGGTGCAGGCGGGCGAGACCATCCGCATCCGCACCACCGGGGGCGGCGGCTGGGGCTCGCCGTACGATCGGGACCCGCGCGCGGTGGCGGCGGACGTCCGCGACGGCAAGGTGTCGATCGCGGGCGCCCTGGGCGACTACGGCGTGGTGCTGGACGGCGACCGCATCGACGAGCAGGGCACCGCCGAACTCCGCGCCAACCTGCGCCCGCCGGCGGGCCGCTTCTTCGACCGCGGCCCCGGCTACGCGAAGCTGTCGGGCGGCCGCTCCCACGCGGAGGTGGACGAACTCTAGCGGCTGCCATGATGTCCTCCATTCCCGGATAAATCCAGAAATGGAGGACGTCATGCGCGTCGCCCTCGCCGGTCTCGCCACCAGCCATCCCTTCACCGACGCCCACACCCTGGCCCGCCACGCGGACCTGCTGGTGTGGGAGGAGGACCCGGAGCGGCTGACGCGCTTCACCGAGGAGCACCCGGCCGCCAAGGTGCTGCCGAGCCTGGCCGCGCTGCTGGCCGCCGAGCCCGACGGCGTGGTGCTGACCGTGCCGAACCCACGGGTGCCCGGGGCACTGGCGGTCGTGCTCGGCACCGGTGCGGCCTGCTTCGTGAACAAGCCCGCCGTCGCCACCCGCGCCCAGTTGCGCGAGCTGGACCGGCTGCCGATCCACGACCGCGTGCTGTCCAGCTCGGTGCTCCGCTTCGCCCCGGCCTTCGCCGGAACCCGGGTGGACCCCGCCGACGTGCTCGCGGTCCGGGCCACCGTACGGCATGACGTCGGCCTCTGGGCCACCGGCTACAACGCCTGGCAGGACACCCCCGGCGAGGGCGGCGGCACGATGGTGACCATGGGGATCCACGGCGTGGAGCTGCTGGTCGCGCTGCTCGGCCCGGACGTACGGCTGGCCGGCGCGGCCTCGGCCACCAGGCACTACACGGGACTGCGCTCGGAGGACACCGGCGTCATGGCCCTGCGCTGGGACAACGGCGTCACGGGCACCGTCGAGATCCTCGGCGTCTCCGACGAGGAGTCCTACACCGTCACCGTCCACCGCCGCGGCGGCACCGACACCATCGTGATCGAGGGCGGCGACGACCACGTCCAGGGCCTCGGCTACGAGGGGACGATCGAGGCGTTCCTGGCCATGATCGGGGGTGCGCCGAGCCCCGTCCCGTGGGCGGAGACCCGGGCCATCCTGGAGGTTCTGGTCGCGGCGCGCGAGGGCGCCCATTGACAGCCCAACTCCGGCGCAGTTACGGTCTGGACCGTAAATGACGTAACGGAGGAGAGTGCGTGCGGACGACAGCGGAACTCGAGGAGCGGCTGGCGCGGCCGGGCGACGCCCTCGTCGGCGACCTGAGCCGGCTCGACGGCGACATCCTGATCCTCGGCGCGGGCGGCAAGCTCGGCCCGAGCCTGGTCCGGCTGGCGCTCAACGCCACGCGCGGCGACCGGCGGATCATCGCGGTGTCCCGGTTCTCCGAACCGGGGCTCGCCCGGGCGCTCCAGGACGACGGCGCCACCGTGGTCGCCGCCGACGTGGCCGACGAGGGGGCGCTGCGCGAGCTTCCCGACGCGCCGAACGTGGTGTTCCTGGTCGGCGCCAAGTTCGGCACCGAGGGCCGCGAGCACGCCACCTGGTTCACCAACGCGTACCTGCCCGGCCGGGTCGCGGACAGGTACAGGGACGCCAGGATCGCCGCCCTGTCCACCGGCAACGTCTACCCGCTCGTCCCCGTCACCGGCGGCGGCAGCCTCGAGGGCTCGCCGACCGGGCCCGTCGGCGACTACGCGATGAGCTGCCTCGGCAGGGAGCGGGTGCTGTCGCACTTCGCGGAGGCGAACAGCACGCGCATGTCGCTGATCCGGCTCAACTACGCCGTCGAGCTCCGCTACGGCGTGCTCGTCGACCTGGCCGGGAAGATCCTGGCCGGGGAGCCGATCGACCTGTCCACCGGCCAGGTCAACGTGGTGTGGCAGGGCTACGCCAACGAGGTCGTGCTCCGCTCGCTGCTGCTGGCCGAGACGCCGCCGTACGTGCTCAACGTGACGGGACCCGAGCTGATCTCGGTGCGGCAGGCGGCGCGGGATCTCGGTGCGGCGCTGGGCAAGGAGCCGGTGTTCACCGGCGAGGAGGCGCCCACGGCGCTGCTGTCGAACGCCGGCAAGTGCCACCGCCTGTTCGGCTACCCGGAGCTCACGCCCGCCGAGCTGATCGAGCACACGGCCCGCTGGGTGGCGGACGGTGGCCCGCTGCTCGGCAAGCCCACCAAGTTCGAACGCCGTGACGGCCGTTTCTAACCGCCTGCCCTACCCATTGACCCGAGGGGGATTCGACGTGCTCAGCACGGTTCCAGAGGCGCAGATGTCCGTGCGCGACCTGTTCAGGCGCGGCCTGGTGATTCCGGCGCACCCGCTGGCGCTGACCGAGGACAGGAAGCTGGACGAGCGCCGCCAGCGGGCGCTGACCCGCTACTACGTCGAGGCCGGCGCGGGCGGGCTGGCAGTGGGCGTGCACACCACGCAGTTCGCCATCCACGGCACCGACCTGCTGCCGCCGGTGCTGGAGCTGGCCGCGCGGACGGCGGGCGAGTACGAGCGCGAGGTCGTCCTGGTGGCCGGGGCGACCGGGAGCACGCGGCAGGCCGTGGCGGAGGCCGAGCTGGCCCGGTCGCTCGGCTACCACATGGTGCTGCTGAGCCCGTGCCGGGAGCTGGACGAGGACGGGCTGATCGAGCGGGCGCGGGCGGTGGGCGAGGTGCTGCCGGTGATCGGCTTCTACCTGCAGACCGCCGTCGGCGGGCGCACCTTATCTCGAAATTTCTGGACAAGGTTGGCGTCGATCGAGTCCGTGGTGGGCATCAAGGTCGCCCCCTTCGACCGTTACCGCACGCTCGACGTGCTCCACGGCGTGGTCCGGGCCGGGCGCGCGGCCGAGGTCGCCCTCTACACCGGCAACGACGACCACATCCTGGCCGACCTCGTCACCACGCACCGGGTGGTCGTGGACGGGCACGCGGTCGAGATCGAGTTCGTCGGCGGGCTGCTCGGTCAGTGGGCGGTCTGGGTACGGCGGGCGGTCGAGCTGCTGGAGGAGGCCAAGCTGGCCCGCGCGGGCGACGACGCGGCCGTCCGGCGGCTGCTCACCCTCGACGGCCACCTCACCGACGCCAACGCGGCCATCTTCGACTCGGCGAACGGCTTCCACGGCTGCATCCCCGGCATCCACGAGGTGCTGCGCCGCCAGGGGCTGCTGGCCGGCCGCTGGTGCCTGGACCCGGCGGAGGAGCTCTCGCCGGGGCAGCTCGCGGAGCTCGACCGGGTCTGGGCCGCCTACCCGCAGCTGCGCGACGACGACTTCGTCAGCGACGGCCTGTCCCGCTGGCTGGCCTGACCCTCATGCCAGCGAGCGCCGCCCCCACGTATGCGATCCCCGAGCCCGTCGTCCCCAGGCCCGCGATCCGCGAGCCCGGGGTCCTCGGGTGTGCCGTCTCAGAGGGTGAGGCGGTACAGGGTCAGGGGGCGGCCGCTGGAGCCGCTGGTGAGGTTGCCCGTGCGCTCGGCCAGCCCGGCCAGCTCCAGCCGGTGCAGCATGCGCCGGGCCGTGCGCTGCTGGACCTCGAGGCGGTCGGCGATCTCCCTGGTGGTGAGGGGCTCGTCGCCCGCCGCCGCCCGCGCCTCCAGCAGGCGCTCGATCGTCGCCACCGACAGGCCCACCCGGCGGGCGATCACCGAGAGGTTCCGCCCCGACGCCGGGACGCCGGCCACCGACTCCAGCACGATGTCCGTGTCGGCGCGCAGCGACAGGACCGCCGCGACGTCGCCGATGCGCCGGGCGCGGGCCAGGGCCCGGCGGGCCAGGCTCTCCGCCTCCGCCGCGCTGCGGCCCAGCCCGAAACCCACGCGTACGGCCTGGTTGTGCGTCGCCAGGCGGCCCAGCATGGGCAGGCCGGTGAAGCCGCCCGTGGCGTCGTACAGCGGGCCCCGGGTGGTGACCAGGAGATGGATGCCGCCCCGGAAGGCGGCCAGCGTGCCGCCCAGCGCGGTGGCCTCGCGCAGCAGGCCCTCCTCGGTCTCGACCTCGATCAGCCCGAGCGCGATCTGCGCGTCCTCCTGCGCCTGCCCCTCGGCGGTCAGCAGCAACTGGCGCAGCGCCACCCGGACCGAATGGACGGACGGCGCCAGGCGCAGCACGTGCATCTGGCCGCGCAGCGCCTCGTGCACCGAGCTGAGGCAGGTGATCACGGGATGGTCGGGGCCGCGCCGGTGGAAGGCGACCGCCTTCTTGGAGGTCATCTCCGGCCGGTAGGAGAGCGTGCGCAGGGCGTCGGCGGGCAGCCCGGCCTCGGCGAACGTGGCGCTCACGTCGGCGGCGGGCAGCGTGTCGATCGACAGCCTGGTCACGTCCTGGCCCTCGTGCTGCAGTCGTACCAGGGCGCTGAGCAGCGTCGCGCCCGAGTAGTCGACGAACGCGGCGGGACGGGTCAGCGTCTCGGCGTCGCGCGACAGCATGTACGGCACGATGCCGGTGAACAGCCACCCCTCCACGGCGCCGGCGTGCGCCTCGACGATCGCGGGTGCCTGCGACTCGTGGTCGTAGTCGAGCCGCAGCGCGCTGACGCCGGGCTGCTCCTCGCAGGTGGCCGCGACGTCGTCGACCAGATCATGCGGGCCGACGACCCCGATGACGATTCCCACCCACGCCTCCCTCTCGCTCATTTCGGTCAAGACCGCAATCATATCTTGTGAGGAGCCCCTGTGAAGTTCCCGTCCATGGCGGAGGCCGCGGGCCGCACACTCGGCGACGAGGAGGTGGCCGCCGCGACGCGGGTGATCCGTTCGGGCATGCTCAGCTCGGTCTGGGGGACCGAGACGCGGGCGCTCGAACGCGAGGTCGCCTCGATGTACGGCGTCCGCCACGCCGTCGCCTGCGCTTCCGGCACGGCGGCCCTCCATCTGTCGGTCGTGGCGGCTGCGCCGGACCCCGGAGACGAGGTCATCACGACGCCGATCACGGACTTCGGGACCGTGGCCCCCATCTTGGCGCAGAACGCGGTCCCTGTCTTCGCGGACGTCGACCCCTCCGACGGCAATCTCGACCCCGCCGCCGTGGCCAAGCTGATCGGCCCGCGGACCCGGGCGATCATGGCCGTGCACCTGTTCGGCGCGCCGGCCCGGGTGGACGAGCTGCGGGCGCTGGCCGACGAGCACGGGCTCGCGCTGATCGAGGACTGCGCCCAGGCGTGGCTCACCGAGCTGCCGGACGGGCGGCTCGCGGGCACCGTGGGCGACGTCGGCACCCTCAGCCTCCAGCAGTGGAAGCACATCACCTGTGGCGACGGCGGTCTGGCGCTCACCGATCACGACGAGCCGGCGCGGCGGATGCGGCTGTTCGCCGACAAGGGCTGGGACCGGGCGGCGGGGCGCTCGCACGCCGGTTTCGGCCTGAACTACCGCATGACCGAGCTACAGGCCGCCGTCGCGCGGGCCCAGCTCGCCAAGCTGCCGGGCGTCGTCGCGGCCCGCCGTCGCACGGCCGTACGGCTGCTCGAAGCCCTTCGGGACCTGCCGGGAGTACGGCTGCCGCGGCCGGAGGGGCACGCCTGGTGGCTGTTCCCCGTCGTGCGGCCGGAGGGCGACGCCCGGGAGCTGGCCGCGCACCTGGCCGCGACCGGGATACCCGCACGGGCGGGTTACCTGGAGGAGCCGCTGAACCGCGCCCCCCTGTGGGGCCGCCCCATCTACGGGAGCTCGCGCTATCCGCTGCACGGCTACGTCCCGAACCCGTGTCCGGAGGCCGAGCGCCTGGTCGCCGAGACGCTCCTGATCATCGACTGGAACGAGCACTACACGACCGAGCACGCCGACGCCGTCGCCCGTGAGATCACCCGATTCGCCACGCGATAACCGTGTGGCGGTAGTTACGTTCAGGCATCAGCCATTGACCCCGACCGGCCGCCGTCATTAGGTTTCGGTCAGGACCGGTATTACGTGAAAGGAATCCGCCGATGAGGAAGACCGCGGCACTCGGCCTGACGGCCGCCCTGGCCCTCGCCGCCGCAGGGTGCGGATCCAGCGGCTCGGACAAGACCACCGTGACTCTCTGGATGTACCCCGTCATCGGGGACCAGGCCAAGAGCCAGGCGTTCTGGTCCAAGATCGAGAAGGACTTCGAGGCCAAGAACGCGACGATCGACATCAAGATCGACCAGCAGCCGTGGGAGGGCCGTCAGGAGAAGGTCACCACGGCCCTGGTCTCGAAGAAGGGCTTCGACCTGGTCGTCCTGGGTCCCGACCAGATCCCGCAGTACGCCCAGCAGGGCACCATCGAGGCGGTCGACGACGTGGTGGCCAAGGACAAGGCGTCCTACCTGCCCAGCGCGCTCACCGCGCTGACCGTGAACGGCAAGCTGTACGGCGTGCCGATCTACCAGACGATCACCGCCCCCATCTACAACAAGAAGCTGTTCGCCGAGGCGGGCGTCGACAAGGCGCCCGAGACGCTGGCCGAGCTCAAGGCGGCGGCGCCCAAGCTGGCCGCCAAGAAGGTCGCCGTCCTCGACTACCCCGGCAAGCCCGAGGTCAGCCTCAACCAGAGCTTCTACCCCATCCTGTGGGCCAACGGCGGCACGGTCTTCGCCCCCGACGGCAAGACGGTGGCCTTCAACGGCAAGGAAGGCGTCGACAGCCTGCAACTGCTGCTCGACCTGAAGGCGGCCGGCGGCCTGCCCGCGGACGCCGCCAGCAAGGGCAACGAGATCGAGGGCGGCGCCCTGGCGAGCGGCAAGACCGCGATGTACCACGCGGCCACCGCCCTGCAGGCCGTCCAGCTCGGCGCCGCGATCGGCGCCGAGAACGTGGGCATCGGCCTGCCGCTGGAGGGCACCAAGCGGGTCGCGTTCGGCATCCCCGGCGCCCTGGTGCTGGCCAAGCACACCGAGAACAAGGACGCCGCGAAGAAGTTCGCCACCTACCTGTCCTCGCCGGAGGTCGCCGCCAGCCTGGCCGCGGAGTCGGGCTTCTTCCCCGCCCGCACCGGCGTGACCGTGCCGGGACAGTCGGCCGCGGCCACGGAGTTCGCCAAGTCGCTGCAGTACGCCTTCCCGGGTGACACCCACCCGAAGGCCCGCCAGGTGATGGGCGTCATCGCCCCGCACATCCAGGCGGCCCTGCTCGGCAAGGAGGACGCGAAGACGGCGCTGGACGCGGCGGCCAAGGAGGCCGACGCGCTGCTGAGCAACGGCGGATAGGGAATGCGCCATCGCCTGCGTGATCCGGTCACGGGACTGCTGTTCGTGCTGCCCGTGCTGGTGCTTTTCCTGATATTCCGGATCTTCCCCTCGCTCGCCGCGGCGGGGATGAGCCTGACCAACTGGAACATCGGCGGCGAGTGGAACTTCGTCGGCGCCGACAACTACGCCCGGCTGCTCGACGACGCGATCTTCTGGACGAGCCTGCGCGTGACGCTCGTGTACGTGGCCGTCTACGTGCCGCTCACCCTGCTCGTCTCGCTGGGCACGGCGTTGCTGCTGAACCAGGTCGTGTTCCTGCGCGGCCTGTTCCGCGGCATGCTGTTCCTGCCGTACGTGACCAGCTTCGTGCTGGCGGGCGTCATCTGGCGGTGGATCTACGAGTTCGACGGGCTGATCAACGGGATCCTGGGCAAGGCGGGACTGGGCCCGGTGGCCTTCCTGGAGCAGTCGTCGCTGGTGCTGCCGGCCCTGGCCGTGGTGTCGGTGTGGAAGGGCTTCGGCTACTCGATGCTGATCCTGCTGGCCGGTCTGAAGGCGATCCCGGGCTCCTACCTGGAGGCGGCCCGGGTCGACGGGGCGTCGGCGTGGCAGCGGTTCCACCGGATCACGCTGCCGCTGCTGAAGCCCGCGCTCTTCTTCGTCCTGGTGATCGAGACGATCAGCGCGTTCCAGACCTTCGACACCGTCTACGTGATGACCGGCGGCGGTCCCGCCAGGGCCACCTACACGCTCATCTACGGCATCTACGACCACGGCTTCAGGTCCTTCGACTTCGGCTACGCAGCCACGTGGGGGATGGTCCTGTTCGCCCTGGTGCTCATCGTGTCGCTGATCCAGCGCCGCTTCCTGGACCGGGGGAACACATGACGCGCACGCGGCGCGGCTGGCCGCTGATCGCGCTGCTCGGCGTGCTGTCGGTGCTGACCGTCAGCCCGTTCGCCGCCATGCTGGTCGTCGCGCTGTCGCCCGCGGGCAAGCCGACCCTGCCCGTGCGGTGGCCGGACTCGCTCACGCTCGACAACCTCACGCGGGTGCTGTCGGCGTCCGGCTTCGTGGGGTGGACGGTCAACTCGCTGGTGTACGCGCTGGTCTCGGTGGTGATCATCCTGCTCACCGCCTCGATGGCCGGGTACGCCTTCGCCAAGAAGCGCTTCCCCGGCCGCCAGGCGATGTTCTGGACCTTCCTGGCGACCATGATGGTGCCCTTCCAGGCCACGCTCATCCCGACGTTCGTGCTGGTCAACAGCCTCGATGGGGTGGACACGTTCTGGGGGCTGATCGTGCCGACGCTGGCCAACTCCCAGGCCGTGTTCCTGATGCGGCAGTTCATCCTGGGGCTGCCCGACGAGTTGTTCGACGCGGCCAAGGTGGACGGCGCCTCCGAGTGGCGGGTCTACTGGACGATCGTGGTGCCGCTGACCCGGCCCGTGCTGGCCACGCTGGGTGTGTTCGTGTTCCTGTGGCACTGGAACGACTTCCTGTGGCCGCTGGTCGTCGGGCAGAGCGACGCCACGCGTACGCTCACCGTCGGCCTGACCACGCTGCGGACCGAGGAGATCCAGTTGTCGGTGCTGATGGCGTCGGCGGCGATCTCCGTGGTGCCGTGCCTGGTGGTCTTCTTCCTGTTGCAGCGGTACCTGGTCAACAGCATCGCGATGACCGGGTTGAAATAAGCTCTCTCGGGTGGATATTTCGGCACAAGCCCTGCGTGATCGTCTTCGCGGCGCCCTGCTCGCCGCCGCGGCCACCCCCATGACCGCGTCGGGCGAGGTGGATCTCGGCGTGGTGGCGCGCTACTTCGCCGGGCTGGTCGAGGACGGCGTCGACGGGCTGGCGGTGCTCGCCCACACCGGCCGGGGGCCGTACCTGGCGCCGGACGTACGCGCCGCCGTGATCGAGCGCGCGGTCGCGCTGGGCGTGCCGGTCCTCGTCGGCGTCGGCGGCTCACCTGAGCCGTCCGGCGCGGCTGAGCCTTTCGCCAAGGCCGCGGAGGAGGCGCGGGTGGCCGCGACCCTCGGCGCGCACGGCGTTCTGGTCTTCCCCGCAGAGGGCGACCGGCTGGGCGGGCACGACGCGATCTGGCGGGCGGCCCGGCTGCCCATGATCGCCTTCGACCTCTACACCCGCCCCTGCCCGCCCGACACCATGCGGGACCTCCTCCGGCACCCCGGCGTGGCGGGGCTCAAGACCGCGCTGCTGTCCGACGCCATGGGCTGCCAGCGGGCCATCTCCCTCGCCAGGCAGGAGGGCAGGCTGGCCATCACCGGCGAGGACCGCATGTTCGGCCCGTCGCTCCTGTGGGGTGCCGAAGCCGCCCTGGTGGGTCTCGCGGCCGCGTCGGTGGGCGTGACGGCCGCGGTGATGGACACCTACCGGGGTTCGGACCTGCGTGCCTTCGACGCCGCGTCGGCCCGCCTGGACCGCCTGGCCACGGCCACGTTCACCGAGCCCATGGAGGGCTACGTGCAGCGCATGCTGTGGCTCGCGGCGGCCGAGGGCCGGATCCCGGAGTCCCACGCCCACGACCCGTACGGCCCGCCCCTGCCGGAGCAGGAACGGGCCGCGGTGGTGAGCACGGGCGCTTTCGCCGCCCGGTAGTTACTTCGCGAGGTAGGCGTCGGCGACGGTCTGCGTGACCGTGTTGCCGTCCTTGTCCTTCGCCTCTGCCTTGATCGTGATGCTGCCCGCGGGGTTGAGCGTGAGGACCTTGTACGAGCCGCCCAGCCCCGGCAGGACCGTGGCCTGCGCCCAGTGGGCGCCCTTGTCGGCCGAGGTCCAGAGCCGCAGCGTGGACGCGCCCTCGGCCTTGACGGTGAAGGTGAACAGGCGGCCCGCCGCCACGGTGTCGTTCCCCGGCAGGTTGAGCTGGTACCGGAGCTGGATCAGCGGCAGCTTGGCGCAGGGCTGCTTGTCATCGAAGAGCACGGTGTCGATGCAGGTGTAGGGGGCGTTGCCCTTCACCGGCCGGGCCGAACGGAACGTCCAGGCGGACTCGACGCTGGTGCCGGGGTGCTTGCCGGCGAACGCGTCCTTCCACACATCGGTCAGCCGGTACGTGCCCGACCCGGCGGGCACGCTGTAGTAGGGCACGCCGATCTCGTCGTACTGGGGCTGCACCTCCGTGTTGCCGCTGAACAGGTGGGTCTGCTCGTCGCCCGGCGCGCCCACGTAGGTGTGGCTGGGGTCGGAGGCGTCCGTGTAGTAGCCGAGGCCGAACGGGGCGAGCGCGCGCAGCCGCATCCGGTCGCCCTGGCGGCAGGCGTCGCAGAAGACCGACGGAGCGGGCCAGTCCGGCTTGTCAGGCCCGTTGGTGATCTGGGTGGGTATGAGGGCCTCGTTCCAGTCCTCCCGCTCCTGGGTGGCGCGGGTGAACGCCCGCTCGGATATGGCCAGGCGGGTGGTGTCCGTGGCGGGGTCGCGGAACTGGTAGCCGCGCTGCCACAGCACCTCGCCGCCGGTGGTGTTGTAGTACTCGGTCCGGGTCAGGGGCGCGCCGAACAGGTGCGAGCCGCGGACGCTGAGCGGCTGGACGGGGATGAAGGTGTGGTCGACCTCGTTGAAGTTCGGGTACGGCCCCCACGTCCCCTGCTGCATGGGGAACTGGGCGTGGTAGGTGGTGTCGATCTCGGTCAGGTCGCGGGCCTTCGGGGCGAAGGTCAGGCGGCCGGCGGTGGCGCCCTTCACGTAGTAGGCCAGCTTGTACTCGAACGGGCTGGTCGGCTGGACGGTCAGCTTGCCGGTCGGGTACGGCTTGCGGGCCATGGCCTTGCCCAGGGTGTCGGCCTCGGCGCTGTCGATCCACAGGATGGGCAGCTTGTTCTGGGCGGTGTACGCGGAGGCGCTGAGGATCCAGGCGAAGCGGTCGCTGGTGATCACACCCGCCGCCCCGCCCTTGATCGCCAGATCCAGGTCGGCCAGGAGGAGCTGGAGCGAGTTCCTGGCGGGGAGGTAGATCAGCTTGCCGCGGACGTCCGCGCCGATGGTGGTCAGGCCGAGGCGCTGGTCGGCGGCGAACTTGGGCACCAGGGCGTCGTGCTCACTGACGTAGTGCGGGTTCAGCCGCAGGCCCGGCACGCTCAGCGAGACCTCCGGGGCCCGGCGGATCTCGTCGAACAGGAACGTGGCGGTGCCCACGGCCGGCTTGGACTTGACGGGCGTGACCCAGTAGCCGCCCGCGATGACCGGCTCGTAGCTCAGCAGCGCGGCGCCGGCGTACATCCGCCCCGCGGCGGAGGTCCGGACGTTCATCGTGTTCAGGAACACCGGCTCCGACTCGCGCGGCGTGCTGACCTGGAGCTGCTCGGTCTTGGTCGCGTCCAGGACGATCGTGGTGTCGCCGGCGAGCTTGGTCTCCGGGGCGAGCAGCAGGCCGTACTGGAGCTGGTGGGCCGGCATGGTGTACCACCACGGCTGGGCGCTCGTGGAGTAGACGGCGCCGTGGGCGAGCTTGATCACGGTCTCCACCGTGCCGGGCACGTCGGTGGTCCGCCAGCTCTCGGTGGTCACGCTGAGCGGCTCGCCGTCGAGGAGCGGATCGGTGTCGCTGACCCTGATCAAGGACAGCGGCCCGGGGTGCAGCGACCACTCGGGCTTGCCGACGAGCTTGACGCGCACCGTGTCCATCTGGGCCTGCTTGCGGAAGGCGATGGGCGCCGTCAGCCGGTCGGTCCCGGCCGTCGCCGTCAGCCGGCCCTCGTACCAGCCGGGCTCGCCGAGCTTGGGCTCGATGGTGAGGTCCGCGGAGGCGGTGCCGCCCGCGGGGACGGTCAGTGACGACGGCGTGATCGAGGCCATCCCGGCGGGCGCCTGCGCGGCGTCGCGCGTCAGCGCGAGCGACAGGGCCAGCGTGACGGGGTCCTTGCCGGTGTTGCGGTAGGTCACCTTCTTGGTGAGCGTCTGGCCGGTGTACGGGTCGGTGAACCCGGCCGACACCGTGGACAGGTCGTCGAAGACCTGCTGGGTGACGGCCTGGCCGATGTCCAGCCGCCCGGCGCCCTGGTCGTACGGCGAGGTGGCGTCCAGGGGCTTCGCGGTGCCCACCAGGGCGGTCTTGAGCTGGTCGGCCGTCCAGTCGGGGTGCTGGGCGGCCAGGATGCCGGCCGCGGCGGCCACGTGCGGGGTGGCCATCGAGGTGCCGGACGCCGCCGTGTAGTTGGCGTCGATCGGCCCGCCGCCCGGGACGCTGCTGCCCTCGCCGAGCGAGGTCCCGGCCGCGCGGGCCGCGATGATGTTCACACCGGGCGCGGTGATCTCCGGCTTGATCGCGAAGTCGTCGCTCAGGCGCGGGCCACGGCTGGAGAACGACGCGATCTTGTCGGCGGAGTCGACCGCCCCGACCGTGAGGGCCGAGGTCGCCGCGCCGGGCGCGGCCACGGTGAACCGGCCGGGGCCCGAGTTGCCCGCCGCGACCACGAACAGCGTGCCGTACTCGGCGGTCAGGTCGTTGGCCGCCTGGCTCAGCGGGTCGGTGCCGTCGGTCGCGCCGTTGCTGCCCAGGCTCATGTTGACCACCCGGGCGTGCGCGGTGGCCGCCTGCCACTCCATCGCCGCGATGATCTCGGAGTTGTTGCCGCTGCCGGTGTCGTCCAGCGCCTTGGCGATGCTCAGCCGGGCGCCGGGCGCGACGCCCTTGTAGCGGCCGTTGGACGCGGCGCCGCTGCCCGCGATGATGCCCGCCACGTGGGTGCCGTGGCCGAACTTGTCGGAGACGTTGGCCGGGTCGCCACCGCCGGGGCTGCCCGCCGGGACGAAGCTGCGGGCCTCGGCGATCCGGCCCTGAAGGTCGGGGTGCTGGGCGTCGATGCCGGTGTCGATGATGCCGACCGTGGCGCCGGTGCCGTCGTACCCGGCGGCCCACGCCTTCGGCGCGCCGATCTGCGGGTTGCTGACGTCGTCGAGCGCCTTGGCCTTCCCGTCGAGCCACACCTTGCGCAGGCCGCTCTCGAGGGCGGGGCTCGCCTTGGCCGCGGCCTCCGGGGTCGTCTCCCCGGTGACGGACTGCCAGAAGGCTCGGGCCTGCTTCTTGTCGACCTTCAGCGCGGCGCCGTCGATGCTCTTCAGGACCAGTGGCTCCGCGCCGCCCTTCAGCGACCGGGCCTTGCCCGCGACGTCGCCGGACTTCACCTGCGGCTGGTACTGGACGATGAGGGGGAGCCGGTCGGCCTTGGCGTCGCCGTACCCGTTGACGGCCAGGTAGTCGACGTTGAACAGTTCCTTGTCCAGCAGGCCGCTGCTCACGTACGGCCCGGCGTCGGCGGGGATCACGTAGTAGCCGTGCTCGTCCTGCTCGGCCTGGTAGGTCCGCGCCTCGCGGCCGTCGTCGGGGTCGACGACCACCGACGCGCGGCCCGAGCCGTCCTTGGAGTAGGTGACGGTGTCTCCGGTGATCAGGGTGACCTTGACCGGGCCCGTACCGACTGCCACCGGGACGGCGGCGGTGGTGGCGGTCGCCGCGGCGGTGGCCGGTCCGGGCACCGCGATCAGCGGCACCGCCAGGGCCAGCCCGAGTAAGGCCCCGAGTCCACGGCGCGGGGGGAGGGGCAGTATGGGCACAACACACTCCAGAGGTGTATGGAGATCGTTTCTTCGCTGACCTAATCTGGGATTCAGTCAGGGCACAAGTACGCCGAACGGGCCAAAACCCGCCAGGTGGCGGCATCCCGCCACCGGAGGAGTATGGTGGCGCCATGCTCGAAGCGATCGGCCTGTCACCGGCCGAGAGCCGCCTGTACACGATGCTCGTCGAGAACCCGAGGTCGTCGGCCGCCGAACTGGCCACGCACTGCGGGGTGTCGACGCCGCTGGCCGCGCGCATGCTCGCGGGATTCGCCAGGCGCGGGCTGGCCAGCCGGCTGCCGGGCCGCCGCGCCCGGTATGTGGCGGTCGCGCCGGACATCGCCATCCGGCCGATGCTCAGCCGCCAGGAGGAAGAACTGCACCAGGTGCGCACGGCCATCCACGACCTCACCACGTCGTTCCAGCGCGCCTCGCGGTACGCCGCGCACCCGGCCGAGCAGGTGGAGGTGGTCATGGGCACCGACAACATCATCAGCCGGGCGTACGCGCTCCAGGAGAGCGCGCAGAGCATGTTCCGCAACATCGACAAGCCCCCATACGTCATGCCGGACCTGTCCGGCAATACGGAGCGCGAGCTGCGGATGCTCCAGGCGGGGGTCGACTACCGCAGCGTCTACGACCTGGAGGCGCTGGCGATGCCGGGCCGGCTGGAGCTGATCCAGGCCGCGGCGGCGCGCGGCGAGAAAATCCGCGTGGTGACGGACGCGGCGGTGAAGATCTGGATCGCCGACGACGAGCTCGCATTGATCCCCATCCGCAGCGGGGCGTACTCGATCGACGCGGCGTTCATCCTGCACCACTCGGCGCTGCTGGACGCGCTGATCGCGCTGTTCGAGCGGGAGTGGCGGCGCGGCTTCCCGTTACGCACGGCGCCCCGGCCGCCCGCCGACGGGCCCGACGACATGGCCAGGGACCTGCTGGCGCTGATGGCCGGGGGACTGACCGACGAGGGCATCGCGCGGGCGCTCGGGCTCGGGTTACGCACCGTGCAGCGCCGCATCCACGACCTCATGCACGAGCTGAACGCCATCACCCGCTTTCAGGCGGGGATGGCGGCCAGGGAACGCGGCTGGATCTGACGGCTCAGCGGTGGCCCGAGATGGCGATCCGGACCAGGTCGCGGCCGCGAACGCCGTACAGGGCCCGTCCCGAGGGGTCCAGCGCCAGCTTCGGCTCGCCGCCGAACCACTGACCCGCCAGGCCCTCGACGATCGTCTTCGCGGTGAACGTGGCCAGGTCCAGCTTGTACACCTTGTCGCCGTCGGTGCAGTAGGCGACGCGGCCGGTGACGAACAGGTCGCCGCCCTTCGCGCCCACCTTGAGGGTCCTGGTGACCTTCCTGCGGATCAGGTCGAACTCGAACACATCACCCGTGCTCGCCATGCCGTACAGGGTGATCGGGCCCAGCGCGAGGGCGGCGATGTACCGCGCGCCCGGGATCGGCTCGACCTGCCACAGCAGCTTCCGCTTGACCAGGTCGAACGCGGCCAGCCTGGCGCTCGTCGTGAAGGGCGGCAGGCCGAGGCCCTCCTGGGTGGTGGTGCCGAGATAGGCGGTGCCCCGGCGGGCGATGACGGAGTAGACGGTCTGCCGCTCGACGGCGGGGCGGTAGGTCTCGTACTTGCCGGTGCGCGGCGAGTAGAGCGACAGCGCCCCGTTCATGTGGCCGGGCTCCGGCTGCGTGGGCATCACGATCAGGCCCGTCCGGGAGTCATAGGCCAGGTCACGCGGGCGGTCCTGCTGGTTGCCGGTACGGGCGAGCAGCTTCGGCTCCGCGTCGCCCGGCCGGTAGGAGTAGAGCGCGGCCTGGGTGTAGACGCCGATGTAGGTGGTGCCGCCGACGTTCAGCAGCGTCTTGGGCTCGCCCGCGATGCCGAGCCTGTTCACCTTGCCCGTGGCCAGGTCGTGGATGTCGGCGCCGCCCTTGCCGCCCACGAAGACGCGGTGGCCGTCGGAGTGGACCGACATCGGCTCCTCCGGCGCCGCCTTGAGCCCGCGCTGCACCAGGTTGAGGTAGTCGAGGGTGCCCGTGGCCGGGTCGTACACGAAGACGGCGCTGTCCTGGATGCCGTACACGCGCCCCTCGTGGGCCAGTAGCCGGTGCGTGAGCGCCTCGAAGTACGGCACGCCGAGCACTTCCAGCGTGCCCGTGGCCAGCTCGTAGCGGTAGAAGGTGCCCGAGGGGCGGCCGGCGAAGTAGACGTGGCCGTCGTGGATCAGCACCGCGACGACGTACTTCTCGCCCGGGGCCGTGGCCTTGACGATCTTGTAGTCGGCGGGCGCGGCCTTGTCGATGACGACCAGCTCGGCGAGGGAGTTCATGCCGCCGGCGATGTGGGTGTCGGAGATGTTCATGCTGGACACCCAGTCGCGGTCGGACAGGGCGGCCGGGAGCAGCTCCCGCTTCTCGCCGGTCGTCCGGTCGATCGCGATGAGGTGGGCGTGGGTGCCGACGCCCGCGTAGACGTACTTGTCGTCGGCCTGGATGCTGCGCACGTACGCCTCGCCGGGGGCGGGCTGGCCCAGGTCGCGGCTGGTGCCCGTCGCGGGGTCGTACTCCCAGACGCGGGCCGGCTCCGACGTGCCCATGTAGACCTTGCCGTCCGGGGAGGAGGCCATGGTCCAGATGTAGCGGTCGGGGTACTCGGCGACCTTCGTCACCTGGCCCGCGACGGTGTCGATGCGATAGAGGTCGGAGCGGGCGTGCGTGCCCACGTAGACGTCGGTGCCCACCCGGCACATCGCCCAGACGCCCACGCCGGTCGGGATGTCGTAATGGGTGGTGACCGCATCCTTGGCCAGGTCGTAGGCGCCCACGACGTTGGGGGACAGGCCGCGGGAGCCCACGTACAGGACGCCGCCCACGAACTCGCCGTTGCCCAGCGGGCTGGCGACGCTCGCGGGCCCGAGGCCGGTGACGGTGCCCTCGGGCTCGCGGGCCGACCGGGCTTCGGCGGTCTGGGCTCGGGCCGCGTGGGCCGGTACGGCGGCCAGGGAGACGGCCGCGGCGGCCGCTTGCAGGAAACGACGACGGGGGATCATGGGCGGCTCCCTTGATGAAGTTTTGCCGCACGCTATAACGGGCCGGGCCGTAATGTCCAGATCGTTGTAGATGCGGCCAGGTCGCCGTGTCCGGATCGTCGTTGACGCGGCTAGGTCGCCGCCAGGCCGAACAGGTCCGCCGCGTTGCGCCACGCGACCCGCTCGGCCGTCTCGCCGGTGAGGTTCGCCGCGGCGACCGCGCCGAAGGCCGACGACGGGTCGATCAGCGTCGAGTCGGTGCCGAACAGCAGTTGCCGCGCGTCCACGTTCGCCGCCACCTCGGCGATGCGGCCCGCCGGGGCGTGGGACCAGCAGGGCTCCAGGTAGAGGCGGTCGCAGGCGCGGGCCGCCTCGATCGCGTACCTGAACCCGTCGGCGCCCATGTGCCCGGAGATCACCCTGAGCCCCGGTGTGTCGAGGCAGACCTGGGCCAGATCGAGCACCGAGGCGCCCCAGGTGTGGACCAGCGCCGGGCAGCCCGCCGAGGCGACCAGTTCGAGGGCGTCGCGCAGTTGCGGCGAGGTGACGGGCGAGCCCGTGTAGTCGGTGTGGATCTTGACGCCGACGAACCGGCCGGTCGGCAGATATGCGCGCAGGTCACGGTCCGCCTCACGGAGCCTGCGCGGGTTGACGGTGACGTAGCCGAACAGCCGC
This sequence comes from Nonomuraea sp. NPDC026600, assembly GCF_040638335.1. Classification (NCBI taxonomy): domain Bacteria; kingdom Bacillati; phylum Actinomycetota; class Actinomycetes; order Streptosporangiales; family Streptosporangiaceae; genus Nonomuraea; species Nonomuraea sp. NPDC026600. The sequence continues at coordinate 88,013 of NZ_JBEZYD010000012.1, read as the reverse complement.
TCCGGGCCGTCGTTTTGTCCGCCCAGTGCCGTGGCCAGGGCGCGGTTGCCCGCCGGGGCGTCGTAGATGACGGCTTCGGTGGAGGACACGACGGCCCGGTCGATGCCGTAGCGGTCCATGGTGGCGAGGGTGGCCCCGGCCACGTCCATGGTGAAGAACCAGGGTCCCCAGTGAGCGTGGACATCGATGATCATCCGAGCAGCCTCCTGGCGTTGCCGCCCGCGACGGCGGCCACCTCGTCGGCCTTCAGGCCGCTGGTCGCCAGCCTGAGCAGGGGGACGAGGGGTTCGTAGTGGGGGGTTCGAGAGCCGTACAGCAGCCGTTCGGCGCCGAGCTCCGCGGCGACCGTCTCCAGCGCGTCGGGGGAGTTGAGCAGGCGGGTGGAGGTGTGGAAGCCGGGCTCGTCGGCGGCGGCCACCAGGAAGTCGCCCAGGTGGTAGAAGTGCGTGTCGAGGAAGACCACGCTGACCTCCAGCCCGGCGAACGGCTGCCAGAACCTGCGCACGTCGCCACCGGTCAGCACCACCATCTCCAGCCGCGCCGCCTGCCGGGCGACATGCCGGACCGACGGGAAACCGGCCTCCACCCCCTGCTCGTCCGGGAACAGCCGGACCGCTCTGACTCCCGCCGCGGCGAGGCGGTCCATCTCGCGGCCCGCTCCCACGGGATCGCGCAGATCCACCACCCCGACCGGTACGAACCCTGCCGGCGCCGCTTCCGCCTGCCCGCCGGCCGCCGCTCCTTCGTCGGCTGCCGTCAGGGCGAGAGTCGCGTCGTTGCCCGAGCGCATGTCGAAGAGCGCCGCGCGCAGGCTCGCCACCGCGCCCGCCCGGATCCGGTGCTCGGCCAGCATCGCCTGTACGGAAGCCGGTGTCCCGGGCGGCCCGTCGCGGTCCGGGTAGGCGCCCACGAGCACGTCGACATCCAGGGCCACCTCCAGTCCACCGATCAGCTCCCAGGCGTCGAACACCATACCGGCCTTGTCCCTAATCGCCATGCGGGCAATCATGCCATTGACGAACAGCTGCACATAAGATTACGGTCAGGGCCAAAATTGCTCAGAAATGAACGCGAGGCCCACATGCTCCGCTCCCTCCTGGTCGTCGTGGCAGGCCTGTTACCCGCACTGCTCACTGCTCCCACCGCTGCCGCCGCCGTCGCCGTCGATTGTGACAGCCCGGGGGTGGAGACGTTCGGGCCGGCATCGGTCACCGGCGCGATCGTCGGCGCCGTCGTACACGAAGGCCACGCCTACGTCGTCGAACGCGGCCCCAAGCCGCCCGTACTGGCGGACATCGACCTGGCCACCCGCAAGGTCGTCAGGAGCGTCACGCTCCCCGACGGACCGGCCACGGGCGAGGCGGAGGGTGGCTGGGCCACCGCCGTGTCCGGCGGCAAGATCTATGTCGGTACGTACCCGGTGCCCGACCTCTACAGCTTCGACCCGGCGACGGGCGAGGTGAAGCGGCTGCACTCGTTCGGGAAGAACGGCGGTTTCGTCTGGAGCCTGACCGCGGCGCCCGACGGCACCCTCTACGCGGGGACCTATCCGGACGGCAAGGTCTGGGAGTACGTCCCCAGCACCGGCGCGGTCCGCGACTTCGGCGTGCTGGCAGCAGGTGAGCGATACGTCAGGGCGGTCGCCGCGGACGCCGAGCACGTCTACGCCGGCCTGCTCGACAAGGCCCAGCTCGTGTCGATCGACCGGGCGACCGGCGCGGTCACGCGGCTCGCCACCGGCCCCACGGGAGTCGGCGCCGTCGCGGAACACGGCGACCGCGTGCTGGCGGCCAGCGGCGGCACGCTCATCGACGTGCGCAAGGACGGCACCGACGCCAGGCAGCCAGCCCTGGCCGAGGGCAGTCTCGACATGCTCACGGTGGCCGCCGACGGCACCGTCTACACCACCACCCGCCCGGACGGCGCGGTCTACCGCTACCGGCCCGGCGACACCACGCTCACGAAGATCGCCGAACCGCCGTCCCCCGGCGACGAGACCAGGCGGCTGCAACTGCTCGACGACAACACCCTCTTCGGCGTCTCGGGCAGCGGCGGCATGTGGTGGCTCGACCTGCGTACGGGCAAGTCGGAGTTCGTGGACCTGATCGAGGCCGGACTGCCCGCCGGTGCCGAACGGCCGCAGAGCATGCTGCTCGTGCCCAACCGCGCCCTCTACATCGGTGGTCACTTCTCGATGGAGGTCCGCGACCTCCGTACGGGCGAAAAGCGCAGGTTCCGCCTGCCCGGCGAGCCCAAGGACCTGGTACGGCGCGGTAACAAGATCTACGCCGCCATGTACCCCAGCGGCCAGATCCTGTCCATCGACATCCGCACCGACCAGGTGCGCGGGCTCGGCTACCTGGGCCACGACCAGCAGCGGCCGTGGGACATCGAGTACGACCCGCTGACCGACAAGCTCCTGGTGGCCAGCGCCCCGCTCGGCGCGAAGCTCTCGGGTGCCCTGTCCGTGGTCGACCCGGACACCGGGAAGATGGACGTGTACGTGGACGTCATCCCCGGTCAGAGCCTGATGAGCCTCTCGCTGGGCTTCGGCGTCGTCTACCTGGGCGGCGACGTGCTGGGCGGTGGCGGCACCCCGCCGGTCAAGACCTCCGCCTCGGTGGCGGCCTTCGACCTGCGGACCCGCAAGGTGCGCTGGCAGGTCGATCCGGTCCCCAATTTCCGTACGTTCCAAGACATCAAGGTGCACAACGGCCTGCTGTACGGCGTGTACAAGCGTGACTCGGGCGCCTGGATCGCGCTGGACCTGGCCACCAAGAAGGTGGTCAGCCAGGGCAAGCTCTCCGGCTACGGCGAGCTGACCGTACATCGGAACAAGGTGTTCGTGTCCACCTTCTTCGGCGGCGGCAACGCCTACGAACTGGGCACCACCGAAAAGCTGCTGGCCACCGGCCTGGGCGACGAGTGGTACACCAATCCCCAGCTCCACTTCGAGCCCGGTTCCTGGCGAGCCTGGGCCCTGGTGGGCAGGAACCTGGCCAGGATCAGGCTGAACCCCGCCTGCCCGCCCTTGACCGTCCCGGCGGCCGCTGGCTAGATTTCGGTCTGTGCCGAAATCAGTGATCGATGCCCACCGGCTCATCGGCCCCGTACCGTTCGACGATCTGCCGTCGGACCCCCGGGCCGAGATGGACCGGCTGGGCATCGATCGGGCCTGCGTGACCCACACGCTCAGCCTCTATTCGGACGCGCAGGCGGGCAACGAGGCCCTCCTCCGGCTGGACGACCCCCGGCTCATCCCGGTGCCCGTCGTGGTGCCCGGCGTACCGGGGGCGTCCGCGCCCGCGGACCTGCACCAGGTGCTGGAGTGGAACGTCCGCATGATCAGGCTCTGTCCAGAACGGCACCGCTTCGACCTCACCGGCCCGATCGCCCTGCGCTGGCTGGCCGCTCTGGCGCTGCCCGTGGCGATCGACCTGGAGGAGACCTCGCCCGCCCAGCTCCTCACGCTGTTCGCGCGGTTGCCCGAGCAGCGCGTTCTTCTGCTCAACCCCGGCTACCGCCGCCTGCGCGCGGTGGCCGAACTGATGGCGGAGACCCGCCGCGTCTGGGTGGAGATGGGCACCGTGAACACCCAGGGCGGCGTCGAATGGCTCGCCCACCGGTTCGGGGCGGACCGGCTCGTCTTCGGCACGGGCGCCCCGATCGCCGACGACTGCGGCCCCCGCTTCCTCCTCGACCACCTCGACCTGGAGCCGTCCGCCGTCGACCTGATCGCCGCCGGCTCCCTGAGCGGGCTCCTGTGATCCTCGACGCGCACGGCCACGTAGGCGACTGGCCCGACTTCCTCATCCCCGACCCTTCCGCGGAGGGGCTGGTGGCCACGATGGACCGGATCGGCGTCACGGCGATGGGCATCAGCCACCTGCTCGCCGTCGGCCCGGACGCCGAACGCGGCAACCGGCTGGCCATCGAGATCGCCGAGCGCTTCCCCGGCCGGTTCGGCGTCTGGCAGGTCTACAACCCGCACCACCGCACCCCTTTGGTCGCCGAAGGCGTGTGGGGAGTCAAGCTGCATCCCGACGTACACCAGTGCCGCCTCGACGATCCGCTCTACGAGCCGGTGTGGGGCCTCGGCCTGCCCGTTCTCGCCCACGGCCAGACCGACTCGCCGTGGAGCGACCCGGCCCAGTTCGCCGCCGTCGCGGCCCGCCATCCGGAGGTGCCGCTGCTGATGGGACACACCGGGCTGTGGCCGTACGGCTTCGCCCGCGCGGCCCGCCTGGCGGCCGGCCACCCGAACCTCTACCTGGAAACCTGCGGCTCCAAGATGACCGGCCGCTGGATCGCCCGCCTCGTCGCCATGATCGGGGCGGACCGGGTGGTGTTCGGCTCGGACGCCTGCTTCCTCGACCTGCGCACCGGCCTCGGCCGCGTCGCCCTCGCCCCGCTCACCGCCCCCGACCGCACCCTCGTCCAGGGCGCCAACCTCGCCCGCCTCCTCGCTCTTCCCGCCTGACCGCCTTCCCCGACGCCCGCCCCTGCCCGCTCCCCGCCTTTCCCGGACGTCCGCCTCCCTGTCCGACGCCTGTCTGCCCCGACCCCGACTCGAAAGGGATGCTTGCCGTGACACTCGCCCTCCACGGTGGTACGCCGGTCCGCTCGGCACCCTGGCCCGCGTGGCCGCCGCCGCTCGACCCGGCCCAGCGCGCCCTCGTCACCGAGGTCCTGGAGAGTGGCCGGTGGGGCGCCACCCAGGGCGGCTCCGCCGTCACGGACCTGACCGCCGCGTTCGCCCGCGGGTCCGGCGTGCCGTACGGCGTGGCGGTCGGGAACGCGACACTGGGCCTGTTCGCCGCGCTCCGCGGCCTGGGCGTGGGGCGCGGTGACGAGGTGATCGTGCCCGCCTACACGTTCGTCGCCTCGGCCACGGCGGTGCTCCTCGCCGGAGCCACGCCCGTGATCGCCGACGTGGACCCGGTGGACCTGCACCTGTCACCGGAGGCCGTCGAGGCGGCGCTGACCGGCAGAACGGCCGCCATCATGCCCGTCCACCTGGCCGGCAGCCCCGCCGACATGGACCCGCTCAACGCGCTGGCGGCCCGCCACGGCCTGGTCGTGGTCGAGGACGCCGCCCAGGCACACGGCGCGACCTACAAGGACCGCCCGATCGGCGGCTTGGGCGACGCCGGGGTGTACAGCTTCCAGGCGAGCAAGGCCATGACGGCGGGCGAGGGCGGCCTGATCGTCTGCCGGGACGAGGCCGCGTACGAGGCGATCTGGTCGGTCTGCAACCTCGGCCGCAAACAGGGCGGCCAGTGGTACGGCCACCCCACGATCGGTTGGAACCTCCGGCTCACCGAGATCCAGGCGGCCCTCCTCCTGCCCTGGCTCGACCGCCTCGACGCCGAGATCGACCGCCGCGAGTCCTTCTGCACCGCCGCCGAACACGCACTCGCCGCCGAACAGTTGCCCGTGAGTGTGGTGCCGCGACCGCCGGGTACCACGCGTGACTCCCGCCACCTGCTCATGCTCCGCGTCCACGTGCCGGTGGACCGGGAGTTCCTGCTGGCCGCGATGGCCGCCGAGGGGGTGCCGCTCGATGCCGGGTATCCGCCGCTCGGGACGTTCGAGGCGCTCGCCCGGGAGGGTGCCCGCGCGGAGCCGTACCCGGGCGCTGAGGCGGCTGCTCGGGAGGTGGTCTGGGTCCGGCAGTCGATGCTCATGGACGATCCCCGCCACGCCGTCCACCTGGCCGAGGCCCTGGCCAAGGTGCTGGCCGCCATGCCGCCCCGCGATCAGGCGTGACCTCCGCCGTCATCCGTGCCCGCACCCATCCTGTTAGGGCCTGCGCGGCTATTGACACCCTCGGAGCCGCATCAACCCGCCCACCGGGCAGGTCACGATGGAGCTCCCCGAGAACGAGGCCGCCCAGATCGCCTGGAACGCGATCCTGACCGTGGGCAATCAGTGGCACCCCGTGTTCACCCTCCCGGCGTATCACCCCGACGTGGTGATCGGCGAGACGTACACGTTCGGGTTCAACGGCACCTACACCGGCGTGTACAGCCACGCGTACGCGTTCAAGCTCGTCGGCACGCTCTGCGACGTGGTCTACAACTAGCCGGCGCGATTCTCTCAGAGGAGATGGAAAGGCGGGCCCTGCGCGCAGCCGGGCGGGGTGTTGTTGCCGCTGACGTCGAAATCAGCGCAGGTGAGGAACAGATGATTGAATTTGCCGAGCAGGAAGGCCAGGACTCCGACGGCGATTATGACAGCGATGGCCCGCAGCCGGTGCAGTGCGGGGAGTTCGGCGTAGTCGGGCAGCAGGATTCTCGTCATGAGCCAGGCCAGGGCCGGCGCGCCCGCCAGGGTGAGCACCACCTCGAAATAGTGGAGGTAGCGAAACCCGTGCGTTCTCGGCGCCAGGACGGCCAGCACGATCCAGGTCGAGGGGAGTGCCAGCGCGACCCAGCCTGCCCAGGGCAGGGCGCGTCTGCTGCGCAGCAGCAGACCCGAGAGCAGCATGGCCGCGGCCACGGCCCAGATCCCCAGCACGGCGTCGAAGAAGATGGCGTCGTACGCGCCGAGCGTGAACGCGGGCCACCAGATGGCGAGTGCGCCGGCCGCCGAGGCCGCCGCGGTGGCCCGGAGAGTGGGGTCGATTTCGGGGAGGCCGCGCTTCCTTTCCGGGCCGGAATCGCCGGACGCTGCACCATCCATGTCCACTGTTCGAGAATATAGAGACGTGCAGCGCATTCCCGGCTCGGCAACTCACCGTGCGTACCGAGAAATGGCCATGTTTCTGCATTGATCTACTTTGTAAAGGCGAGCCGCCGTGTCGGCCCGCCGAACCCGGTGGCGTGGTAGCGCGCGACCCGAAGCGCATGAGCGCCGATGAGACACCAGGCAGCGGAGATCAACAGTTGACGTTGACCAGATCCGCTCGGGCCCGCGTGTCGTCGGCGTCGAACCATTCCCGCTCGGTGACGAACCAGGCCCGCCACCGGGGTTCAAGCTCGGGACCGTCACGCTCGACAACCCGGCGCAGCCGCACGTCTTCGGGAGCCTCCACCCAGATGGTGAACGCCAACAGGTGAGCCGCCGACCTACGGGCCGTCCCCACGCCTTCGATGATCAGGACCGGCGCGGCAGGAACCGTGATCAGGTCGGTGTATTCATCGCGTACCCAGTCATATCGGCGGAACGCGCCCGGGAGTCCGCGCTGAAGGGGCCGGAGCACCTGCGCGTCGAGGGCGTCGAACCAGCCGCCGGGGCCCTCGTCCCACGGCACCGGGAAGTCGTCGCTGTGCACCACCTGGCAGCCGAGTTCGGCCGCCAGTTCGCCTGCGAGCGTGGTCTTGCCGGATCCGGCGGGGCCGTCGACGGCGACCAGGCGGACCGGCCCGCACGACGGATCGAGCGCCTGGATGCGGCGGGCGGGCGATTTCACGGCTCCCAGGGTAAGTGAAGAGAACACGGAGCCTGAAAGAATACTCTTTCGCCACGAACGCGATTCTGGAGGCTGACCTTGTCCGGACCCCTTGACGGCATTGTGGTGCTGGATCTGTCCAGGGCTCTGGCGGGCCCGCATGCCGCCCAGATGCTCGGCGACCTCGGCGCACGGGTGATCAAGGTGGAGCATCCGGACGGGGGTGACGAGTCCCGGAGTTGGGGACCGCCCTTCGTCGGGCCGGATCACGATATTTCCACTTACTTTCTGGCGGCGAACCGCAACAAGCAGTCCATCGCCATCGACCTGAAGTCCGCCGGGGGCAAACGGCTGGTCGAGCGTCTGGTCCGGCAGAGCGACGTGCTCATCGAGAACTTCCGTACCGGCGTGCTCGACCGCCTGGGCTTCTCCATCGAGCGGTTGCACGAGCTCAACCCGCGCCTGGTCATCCTGTCGATCACCGGGTTCGGCCACGACGGGCCCGAGGGCGGGCGGCCGGGTTACGACCAGATCGCCCAGGGCGAGGCCGGTCTGATGTCGCTGACCGGGCCCTCGGCCGACCAGCCGTACCGTGTCGGCGCGTCCATCGCCGATCTGCTGGCGGGCATCCACGGCGCGTACGGCGTGGCCGGAGCGCTCTACGAGCGGGAGCGGACCGGCAAGGGCCGGGTGGTGCGCACCTCCCTGCTGGCCGCTGTCACCGGAGTGCACTCCTACCACGGCACCGCGTGGACCGTGGGCGGTCAGGTGCCCCGCGCGAACGGCAACCACCACGCCTCGATCGCCCCCTACGGCGCCTTCCATTGCGCCGACGGGATGCTGCAGATCGCCGCTGCCAACGACGGCCAGTGGAAGAAGGTCGCAGCCCTACTGGACATAGATCCAAATATGGCTAAATATGCGACAAACAGGGAGAGATTCGCGCACCGGGATGAGCTGATCGCCGACATGGAGAAGGCTCTGGCCGCGCACGACCGCGGTCACTGGCTGGCAAGGCTGGGCGAGGCCGGAGTGCCCGCGGGCGCGATCCGTTCGATCGACGAGGTCTACTCCTGGGACCAGACCCGCTCGCAGGGCCTGGTGATCGAGGTGGACCACCCCGTACTCGGCCGCATCGAACTGCCGGGCCCGCCCCTGCGCTTCGAGAACGGCCCAGAAGAGAACAGCCCGGAGGAGAACGGCCCGGAAGAGAACGGTGCCGAGGTGGTGCACACCGCGCCGCCCGCGCTGGGCCAGGACGGCGACGCCGTGCTCCGCTGGCTCGAAGAGCGCGAGGGGTGATGCGGATCAGGTGGCACCGGCGGGCACTCTCGTGCGTCAACATGGCAACAACGCCGGTTAGTAGGGAGCAATGGTGAGCCGTCCGGACGCGCGCACACTGATCGAAACGGTCCTCGACACGGGATCGTGGAAGTCGTGGGACGCGCCGCCCGCCGATCCGGTGGCGCCGGGCTCTTCCTATGCCGACGAGCTGGCCTCGGCCCGCGCCAAGTCCGGATACGACGAGTCGATCATCACCGGGGAGGGTCTCCTCGGCGGGCGCCGGGTCGCCGTCGTGGTCTCGGAGTTCTCGTTCATGGCCGGGTCGATCGGGGTGGCGGCGGCCGAGCGGGTCGTCGTCGCGGCCGAGCGGGCCACCCGCGAGCGGCTGCCGCTGCTGGCCGCGCCCGCCTCGGGTGGCACCAGGATGCAGGAGGGCGCGCTCGCGTTCGTGCAGATGGTGAAGATCACCGCGGCGGTGCAGGCGCATCGCGCGGCGGGGCTGCCGTTCGTGGTCTATCTGCGGCATCCGACGACCGGCGGGGTGTTCGCGTCGTGGGGGTCGCTCGGGCATGTCACGGCCGCGGAGCCGGGGGCGCTGATCGGGTTCATCGGGCCGCGGGTGTTCGAGTCGTTGCACGGCTACCCGTTCCCCGAAGGCGTACAGGTGGCGGAGAACCTGCACGAGCACGGGCTGGTCGACGCGGTGGTGTCGGCCGGCGACGCGCGGGAGATCGCGATCAGCGCGCTGAACGTGCTGTGCGCCGAGCGCACCGGGCTGGTCGCCGGCGAGCCGCCCGAGGAGGATCTGCGGCCGGTGGAGGCGTGGGAGGCGATCACCCGCTCGCGCCGCGACGACCGTCCCGGCGCGCGTGCGCTGCTCAAGCTGGCCGCCACCGAGGTGACCCCGCTGACGGGCAACGGCGCGGGCGAGAACGAGCCGGGCCTGCTGCTGGCGCTCGCGCGGTTCGGCAGCGCGCCGGCCGTCGTGCTCGGCCAGGACCGGCGCAGGACGCGGCCCAACTCGCCGCTGGGCCCCGGCGGGCTGCGGATGGCCAGGCGTGGCATGCGGCTGGCCGCCGAGCTGGGGTTGCCGCTGGTCACGGTGATCGACACGGCGGGCGCGGCGCTGTCGAAGGCGGCCGAGGAGGGCGGGCTGGCCGCGGAGATCGCCCGCTGCCTGGCCGACCTGGTCATGCTCGACGCGCCGACGGTGTGCCTGCTGCTCGGCGAGGGCGCGGGCGGTGCGGCGCTCGCCCTGCTGCCGGCCGACCGGGTGCTGTGCGCGCAGCACGCGTGGCTGTCGCCGCTGCCGCCGGAGGGCGCCTCGGCGATCCTGTATCGCAGCGTGGACTTCGCGCCGGAGATCGCCCAGTTGCAGGGGGTGCGCGCCACCGACCTGCGGCGTGACGGGATCGTCGACCGGGTGATCCCGGAGGTGCCGGACGCCGCGTACGAGCCGCGCGCGTTCTGCGAGCGGGTGGGGCGGGCGCTGGAGTACGAGATCGTCGAGCTGCTGGCGCGGAGCCCGGCGGACCGTCGTGCGGCCCGCCAGGCCCGTTTCCGCAACCTGGGTGGTTAGCCCGGCTCCTTCGGTTCGTACGTCCACAGCACGCGGCCGTCGGCGCTGTAGCCGGTGAACCGCATGCCCGGCCAGGACAGCCCCCGCTTGGCGACCGCATCAGGCACCGGCCCGGCGAAGAGCAGCACGCCCTGTCCCCAGGGGTCGGGCGTCGTGCTCGCGGTGGCGCGTCCGCCTCCCTTGAGCGTGACGTCGACCTTGGCCGTGCCGGGCAAGGTGAAGCCGTACCAGTCCTCCCGATCCTGCGCCCACTGCAGCGGGAGCTCCGGGGCGGCGATCAGGTCGCTCAACTTCCCGCCCGGGACGGGCTGGAAGGAGCCCGCCCGTGCCTTGCCGTCCTTGGCCCACTTCACGCACGCGCCGTCGTGCAGGTTGGCGGTGAGCCCGCCGTCGAAGACGTGGCCGGCGTCCAGAGGCTTGTTGTCCTCCCAGCACCAGCCGCGGTGATTCAGATCGACCTGTTCGAGTTGCTTGCCCCGCACCTTGAACGCGAAGGCGCCGAGCTTGGCGTCGCGCGGGTACCTGACCCACCACACGGGCGCGGGCAGGTCCTTGCCGCGCATCAGGGTGGCGGGAAGGCGGCGTCCGTCCTCCAGCACCGCGTCGACGGACAGCCAGTCGTCCTCGGCCGCGCCGAAAGCGAGGACGCTGCCCGGCAGCGGCAGGTAGGTCTCCACCCGGCCGCTGGAGAACGAGCCGTACGGGGCTTCGGGTTTCACCCTGGAGCAACTGATCTGAGGGCCGCCATCGGAGCCGGTGCCACCGGTGGCGCACAGCTGCAGTTCGTTCTGCTCGCCCTTGTAGGTGTATTTGCCGAACGAGAGCTGTACCGGCCCGTTGGTGAAGTCGTCGGTCCCCGGGACGGTGATGGGCTCGCTGGTCCGCTTGAATTCCGAGTTCGGCTGTTCGGTGCGACGTGGGTAGACCTTGCGCCAGAGCTGCTTACCCGCCGCGTCGTAGCCCGCCAACCAGCTGACGGGCGACCGGTCGGGCACCACCGGGAGCGTGAGGGTGAACAGGTTGCGGTCGAGGTTCCACGGATCCGGGACACCCACCAAGGTGATCGGCGCCTCGGAGTCGAACGCCAACTCGATCCTGGCGGTGTCCCTGCTCGCGGCGGTGTAGATCAGGCCCTCGTCGGAGAAGATCATCGGCACGGGGTCCGGTGTCGGATCCTTCGTGTCCAGGTTGATCCAGCCGAGCTCTTTGCCCTGGCGGAACCAGAAGATCCTGCGGCCCAGGACCTTGAAGTCGTAGGGGCGCACGGTGACCCCGCCGGGCAGTCGCATCGCCTGGCCGATCGGCGTGCCCCTGTTGCTCTCTCTGGTAAGGCTATTGGGCGTCATGTCCGTGCCCTGCCGGGCTTTGGCGTCGGCGAATTCCACTTTGGACACCCGGTCCCCGGCTGCCAGCGCCAGCGCCCAGATGACCATCGGGGCGCCCTCGGAGCGGTACAGGGTCGCCTCCATCCGCCTGCCGTCCGTCAGCACGGCCGTGACCTTCGTCACGTCGGTCTGAGCCACTCCGTAGTCCACGTAGGCGGATGGGGTGTCGCTCCGGGTGGAGCCCTCGAACATGCCGCTGCGTTGAAAGATCTCGGCCGTGCGCAGGTCGTGGCACGAGCCGAAGGGATCGCCGTCCGCGGGCTGGGCGACGTAGCACACCGAGGGAGCGCCGACCTCGTCCCGCGTGAACCACAGGCGCAGCGGCTTGCCCGTCGCCGGGTCGTCGATCATCACCTGCTCCCCGGCCGCCGTCCTGCCCTCCATGAGCTGCGTGTAGACCCCGTCGGGATCGTTCGCGCTGTTGCGGCCCAGGCCCCCGTTGAGCAGGAAGGGGACGAAGATCGCGAGCAGGGCGATGGGCAGGGCGGCGAGCAGCCACCGCCCGCGGGGCACCGGCGGGGGCGTGCGGCGCTGGACGTCGAGCCAGGCGTTCGGGCCGGCCGGGAAGGTCTGGGCGCGGGCTTCGAGCGCCGCGCGCAGCCGTGCTTCCAGATCGCTCACTGGTCCTCCTCCTTCAGCGCCTTGCCCAGCGCGGCCAGGGCCCTGCTGGCGTGGGTCTTGACCGAACCGGCAGAGACGCCCATGACGTCGGCGATCTCGCGTTCGGACAGGTCGAGCCAGTAGCGCAGGACGAGGGCCTCACGCTGCCTGCGCGGGAGGCGGTCGAGCGCCGCCAGCAGTTCGCGGTGCTCCTCGGCGACGATCACCGTGTGCTCGCTGCTGTGTTCCGGCTCTGGAGGATCGGGGCGGCGTAACCGGACCAGCCTGAGGTGCCGCAGGCGGTTGCGGGTGAGGTTGCAGACGATCGTGCGCAGGTACGCGACCGCCGCCCCGTCGTCGCGCAGCCGCCTGACGTGCAGCCGGGAGAACGCCTCCTGGGCGATGTCCTCCGGGTCGTCGGCGCCGAGCAGCCCCGCAAGCCGCACCAGCGGCTGGTAGTGGGCGGCGAACAGTTCGGCGAATGACGGCTGCGCCATGGTGGAGGAGTCGATCACAGTACAAAGACACCCAAGGCGGGTGTCGGTTGACTAGGGGACCGGAATCCGTTCGACGCGGATCGAGAAGACCTCCTCGCGGGGCACCACGACCTCGTAGGCGCCATGGTCGACCATCCAGTAGCCGAGTGCCTCCGCCTTCATGCCGCTGTGGCCGGTGTAGGCGATGTGCAGGCCGTCGTCGTCCTCGTCGAGCACGATGCACGGCTCGCCGCCGAAGGCCCCCACGGTGCGGATCAGCACCAGCCATTCGAGCTCGGAGCGCTTGACCGAACGCCGCCAGTAGCCGCCGGAGCCCGCCTCGAACCCGTCGAGCTCCTCCTCGCTGAACAGCACGACCTGGTCGCTGTCGGGGCCGAGCGCGGCGGGCAGCGTGCGCTCGGCGAAGCGGGCGACGAAGCCGGAGGCCACGGGGGTGATGTCGTCGCTCATGTGGCGGGCCGCCAGGTGAGCCCGTCGTAGGCGGCGAAGGGGCGCTCGTGCTCGTGCGTGATGTGCACGATCTCGGCGCCCGCGGGGATGGGGATCGGTGTGGTGTGGAACTGCGGGATCACGTGGTCGCGTGAGGTGGTGAACCCGTTTCCGGCGAACGGCGGCGTGTCGCTCCAGTCGCCGCCCATATGAGGTCCGTACGGGACCGCGTAGGTGTCGGCGTCGCGGGCGTTCCAGCGCATGACATAGAGCTCGGGCACGTCCGCCGTCAGCTCCGATCCCTCGAACGTAAGGTCGAGTCCATAGTAGAGCTGCCTGGGAGTCGTCAGCCGGGCGCAGTCCTGCAACCGGTAGACGTAGCCGGAGATGACCGTGCGTTTACCCGAAAGGTAGGGCACGAGCAGACGCGGCGGGACGACCTTCTGCATCTGCGTTCTGCTCACTGTTCCACTTTACGATCGCTTGACACCTAGTACGCGATGTTCGAGGCATGGCAGGGCGGTCCTGGCCGAGATGGTCACCTCGGGGTCGACCTCCACGACCTGGATGCCCGGGCCGGTGCCCAGGTCCGCGCGGACCACGCCGAGCGGATCGACCAGCATGCTACGGCCCACCCCGAATCCGTCACTCGACTCGGCCGGATTGGGCGCCTGCCCGACGGCGGCGGTCCACGTCGTGTTCTCCAGCGCCCGCGCCCGCACCAGCGTGATCCAGTGGTCCTCCTTGAGCGGGCCCGACCCCCACGCGGCGATGACCGCGAACAGCTCGGCGCCCTGGTCGACCAGTGCCCTGGCCAGCTCGGGGAAGCGGACGTCGTAGCAGGTGATCAGCCCTACACGGAGCCCCGCCAGCTCCACCACGACAGGCTCGGCACCGGGCGCGACCAGCTCGGACTCCTTCGCGCCGAACGAGTCGAACAGGTGGATCTTCCGGTATGTGGCCTGGATGGCGCCCTGCGCGTCGATGGCCACGGCGGTGTTGTGCACCCGGTCCCGGCCCGGCTCGAACACGCCGGCGATCACCGCGACGCCGTGCTCGCGGGCCGCCTCGGCAATGCCGGAGACGAACGGCCCGTCGAGCGGCTCGGCCAGCTCGGTGATGCGGCTGCCGTAGCGGGTCAGCGTCGCTTCCGGGAAGATCGCCAGGTCGGCACCGTCCGCTTTGGCGAGCGCTTCGCGGACCCTCTTGAGGTTGGCCGACGGGTCAGGAGACACCGGGATCTGGCAGAGGGCGATTCTGGTCACGGCCCGACTCTAACCGGTTGGGCACCCGTCGAAACCAGGTCAGGCATCGCCACATCCACTCGAGCGGGCCGTACCTGTACTTCGACTGCCACCACACGCTGAACGGAACCTGTACGGCCAGCGTCACCAGCGCGACCGCGAGCACCGAAAGGCGGGTCGGGTCGGCCTTGAGCAGGTGGCCCGTCAGGAAGATCACCAGCGTGCCGGAGACGTAGTTGGTCAGCGCCATCCGCCCGAGCGGCTCCAGCACCGCAGACAGCGGCGCCGCCCACCGGGCCCGCAGCGCCAGCAGCAGGCCGGTGGAGTAGGCGGCGGCTCCGGCGAGCGCGGCGATGCTGTAGACGGTCCAGTTGCCGGGAGCGCCCGGGGCGCGGGTGACGAACCAGGCGGCGGTGAGCAGCGCGGAGGCCAGCGCGCTGACCGCGAAGACCGGCAGCAGCAGCCGCCCGGGCGGGCGCGACTCCATCAGCGCCATGCCGAGCAGGAACAGCGCCGGGATGAGAATCGGCCCGGCCCCGACCTGCACCGCCCACACGACCGCGGCCGCTCCGAGAATCAGCATGGGCGGCCCACCGGCCAGGAACGAGGCGGGCAGCAGCACCAGCGCCCCGAACACCGCGTAGTCCGTCAGCACCTCGCCGCTGTAGAACACGCGCTGGACCAGCCCGAAGCAGAGCAGCCAGAACAGCCGGCTCAGCAGCGCCCACCGCCCGGCCCGCTCCAGCACCAGGACGAAGCTGATGCCGAACAGCAGCGAGAAGATCGGGTAGAACCGGCTCTGGAACAGTGCCTCAAGCGTCGAGTCGATGCCGTTCCTGGGGTCGTGCACGGCGTGCTGCCAGGTGTTGACCAGCATGATGCCGCACACCGCGAAGCCGCGGAGCGCGTCGAGCTCTCGGATACGCCTCACAGCACCCAAGCGAACCACCATACGAGGAATCCGGCCGCCGTGACGGCGGCCACCGCCTGCGGCCGGCCACGGCGCCGCGCGAGCGCGCCGAGCGTCAGTACGGCCGACCCCACCGCCACCCAGGTGTACGGCCAGGCCGACGCGGGCAGGCCGACGGCCAGCGCGGTCTCGTTCTCCTTCATCAGGCCCCACACCGCCGCGCCGACCAGTCCCGTGAACGCCGTCCCGGCCAGCCCGGCGAAGGCGGCCAGCGCCCTGCCCTTCAGCGCGCCCGTGACGAACTGGATCAGCGACACCAGCGCGAACAGTGCGAGCGGGGCGGCCAGCCAGGGGGACCGCGAGATCTGGTAGGGGGCGCCGGTCACGCGCACGTCGCCCGGGTTCAGCCGGGGGTGGACGGCGGCCTGCCCGGGTGAGCACGGAGCGGCGGCCGGTGCAGCCGCTCCGCCTGACGGAGTGTCCACGAAGGCGAGGATGTGGCGGCGGGCACAGCCGTTGACCAGGAACACCGCGTGTCCCGTGCCCGCGAACTCCGCGAAGCGGGCGTTGGGGAGGGCTTCGGCGGCGGGCTCGCTGGTCCGGGTCGGCGTCGTGGGGTCGTACTGGCCGCCCACGACCAGTACCGGGGCCTTGGTCGTGGCGTTGACGGGCGCCGACTTGGGAAGCTTCCAGGCATCACACACCGCTTTGTCGCTATTTACGGTGAAAAGTCGGGATTTTGTGGTGAAGGTAGTAAAGGGGACCTCGTCCTGGCACTGCACCGCGTGATACAGCCCGAACTCGTGCGAGACCAGCCCGTCGCCCACCGCGTCGGCCAGCGGGCGCAGCAGCTCGTCGTGGCCCGTGCCCAGCGCGTCGATCAGCGCGGGCGCCACGGCGATCACGTCGGTCTCGTGCAGCGCCTCCGCCATGATCGTCGCCACGTCGTCGCCGGTCAGCCGGGCGGTGAAACTGGTGCCGAGCAGCGGGTCGGTGGTCGGCACCCGGGCGGGGCGGGCGTTCAGCCGGGTCACCATCGCCTCGAACGGGTCGCGCAGGCCGAGCTCGGCCACGATGTCGGTCAGGTTGCGGTCGGCGTCGTCGTACCAGCCGACGTTCTCCGGCAGGTAGGAGTCGAGCACCACCGACCGCACGCCCGCCGGGTCGGCGGCGGCCACGTCCATCATGACCCGGGTCGAGTAGCTGACCCCGAACAGGTTCCAGGTGGGGTAGCCGAGGGTTTCGCGTAGCTGGACGACGTCGGCGGTGATCTCCTTGGTGTTGTAGCCGCGCAGGTCCACGCCCTGCTGCCGGAGCCGCTCGCGGCACCTCAGCGCGGCGGCGCCGACGTCGGCCGACGGCTCGCGCAGCCGGTCCAGCATCGCCTCGGCCGTCTCCGGGCAGCCCAGCGTCGGCTGGGAGTACTTGCTGCCGCGCTGCTCCACGGTCACCACGTCGCGGTCGGGGAACATCTGGCTCAAGAACCCCGTCAACTGCATCGACGCCGAGGCCGGGCCGCCGCTCATGTAGACGACCGGGTCGGGCTTGCGGTCCTCGGCCGTCGAGGTATGCACCGCGTAGCCGACCTTGATGGTCTTGCCCGGCGTGTCCCTGCGCTCGGGAACGACCAGGAAACCGCAGGTCGTGTGATCGGGCATGGCGACGGGACACGCGCTCTTCCCGGCACCGTCCGGGGCCATGACGGGCGGCACGGAGAGGGTGAGCGCCAGCAGGACCCGAGTGATCACAGGAGGAGACTAATAGTCTGGGGCCGTGACGGAACCACTTGTATCCCGGATGCGCGCCTTCGGTACGACGATTTTCGCGGAGATGAGCGCGCTGGCCGTACAGACCGGATCGATCAACCTGGGCCAGGGGTTTCCCGACACCGACGGCCCCGCGGCGATGCTGGACCGGGCGGTGCAGGCCATCGTGTCCGGCGCGAACCAGTACCCGCCCGGCCCCGGCGTCCCGGAGTTGCGGCAGGCCGTCGCCGAGCACCGGGCCGGGCACTACGGCCTGAACTACGCGCCCGACGGTGAGATCCTCGTGACGGTCGGCGCCACCGAGGCGATCGCGGCCAGCGTGCTGGCGCTGTGCGAGGCGGGCGACGAGGTGATCGCGTTCGAGCCGTACTACGACTCCTACGCCGCCTCGATCGCGCTGGCCGGGGCGCGGCTGGTGGCGGTGACGATGCGGCCCGTGGAGGGACGCTTCACCTTCGACCCGGACGAACTACGCGCCGCCGTCACTCCGCGGACCCGGGCGATCCTCGTCAACTCCCCGCACAACCCGACCGGGACCGTGTTCACCCGCGCCGAGCTGACCGCCATCGCCGAGCTCTGCCAGGAGGCCGGGCTGATCGCGATCACCGACGAGGTGTACGAGCATCTGACGTTCGACGGCGTCGAGCACATCCCCCTGGCGACGCTGCCCGGCATGCGCGAGCGCACGGTGATGATCTCCTCCGCGGGCAAGACGTTCTCCGTCACCGGGTGGAAGACGGGCTGGATCTGCGCGCCTCCCGCGCTGATCACGGCCGTGCAGACGGTCAAGCAGTTCCTCACGTTCACCGCCGGCGCGCCGTGGCAGCTCGCGGTCGCGTACGGCTTGCGCAACGAGCTGGAGTGGGTGTCGGCGCTGTGCGACGGGCTGCAGCACAAGCGGGACCGGCTGATGGACGGGCTGGCGACGGCCGGGTTCGAGGTGCTCAGGCCCTCCGGGACGTACTTCGTGCAGACCGACATCCGGCCGCTGGGCTTCAGCGACGGGCTGGAGCTGACCCGGCGGCTGCCGGAGCTGGTGGGGGTGGTGGCCATCCCGACGCAGGTCTTCTACGACCACCCCGACCGGGGCCGGCACTTCGTCCGGTTCGCGTTCTGCAAGAAGGACGAGGTCATCGACGAGGCGGTCAGCCGCCTGAAGCGGCTGTCGGCCTAGACGCCCCCTCACGGAAGTGAATCTGAACGGTTACAGAGAGGAATGAGCGCAGCTGGGCTAGGGTGGGCAGCGCCTCGCTGATAGGGATCGCCCCCCAAAGGAGACGAAACGTTGCTCACCGTCGGTGACCGCTTCCCCGAGTACGAGCTCACCGCCTGCGTCGACCTCGACCCCGAGAAGGCGTTCGCGGAGATCGACCACACGAGCTACGAGGGCAAGTGGCGGGTCGTGTTCTTCTGGCCGAAGGACTTCACCTTCGTCTGCCCGACCGAGATCGCCGAGTTCGGGCGGCTCAACCGCGAGTTCGCCGACCGTGACACTCAGGTGCTCGGCGTCTCCGTCGACTCCGAGTTCGTCCACCACGCCTGGCGCAAGCACCACGACGACCTGCGTGACCTGCCGTTCCCGATGCTGAGCGACATCAAGCGCGAGCTGTCCGCCGCGTGCGGGGTGCTCGGTGACGACGGTGTCGCCCAGCGCGCCACGTTCATCGTGGACCCGGACGACGAGATCCGGTTCGCGATGGTGACCGCCGGTTCCGTGGGCCGCAACGTCAAGGAGGTCCTGCGGGTCCTCGACGCCCTGCAGTCCAACGAGCTGTGCGCCTGCAACTGGAACAAGGGCGAGGCCGGTCTCGACGCGCCGAGGCTGCTGGCGGACCTCCGGGGCTGAGGTGGGCTCTCCGGGTGTCCACCTCGGCCACGGTTCAGGCGGTCGCGTCCTCGTCGTGGGGCGCGTCCAGCGGGGTCAACGCCGCAGTCGCCTCCTCATGATCCATCCCGGTCGCCTGGAGCAGGTCCACGGCGATGGAGCGCAGTTGCGCGATGATGACGTGCGCGGAGAAGCCCAGCTGTTCGGGACGCTCCCGCGCCGCGACGGCGAGCAGCGCCTGCCGGGCCAGCGTGGGCTCGCGGCCGGCCGCCAGTTCGAGCTGCAGCAGCAGCGCCGCCTCCGACACCTCGCGCATCGCCTCGGCCAGTGAGCTCGGCGGCGGGCTCGTCTCGCCCAGCGCCGCCAGTGTCCGGCGGGCCAGCACCCTGGCGTTCCGCAGGGCCAGGTCCACCGGCACGGCCGCGGTCTCATACCTGGCCAGCCTGCCGCGGCGGTGCCAGTGCAGCGGTGAGATGAGCGTGATCTCCTTGCTGGTCTCCACCGCCCGCTCGAACTCCTCGACCGCCGCCTGGGTGGTGCGGGCCTCCTCCAGCGCCTCGGCGGCCAGGTCCACGTCGCGCTTCTCGATCGCCTCCGCGGCCCGTTCGAGCACCGTGGACAGCGCGTCGAGCACGCCCGACAGGTGCTTGGCGGCGATCGTGAAGGGGCTGGCGGGCAGCAACGCCACCGTGGCGACGGCGATGACACCGCCGGTGAGCGCGTCGGCCATCCGGTCCCAGCCCCCGGCGCCGTCCGTGGGCACCAGGGCGGCGACCAGCACCGCGGACGATCCGGCCTGCGCCACGAAGAGCGCGCCGCTGTTCAGCAGCACCGCCGTGGTCATCGCCAGCCCCACCACCAGCGCGATCTGCCAGGCGCCCGAGCCGATCCAGGACACCAGCAGGTCGCCGACCCCGACGCCGAGGCTGACCCCCACCACCAGCTCGGCCACCCGGCGCAGCCGCTGCCCGAGCCCCACCCCGACGCAGATCAACACGGAGATCGGCGCGAAGAACGGGCGGGCGTGGCCGAGCAGGTGGATGGCGACGGTCCAGGCGAGCGCCGCGCCCACGGCGCACTGCGCGATGGAGGGCGCCATCATGCCGAACCCGCTCAGCCGTTCCCGTACATGATCGCTGAGCCTCGTTCGCACCCCTCTACCCTGGCGGATCTTTGTGACATTAAGGTCACATCGCCCTGATTCGGGCGCGTCGGCTGCCCCCGCCGAGCACTCGGAAAGCGCCGTTCACCAGCGCTAGGGGATGTCCTGTTCGCCGGGTGCGTCGAGGGGCGGGAGGGCGGCCACCGCCTGCTCGCGGTCGCCGCCGCTCGCCTGGAGCAGGTCCACGACGATCGACCGGAACTGCGCGACCATCACACTGGCCGAGAACCCCCACCGCTCCGTCCCCTGCCGCCCCGCCACCGCCAGGATCGCCTGGTGGGCCCGGTTCGGCTCGTGCCCGCGGGCCAGCTCCTGCCGGAGCAGCAGGGTCGCGTCGGCCAGGTCCCGCAGCGCGTCCGGCATCCAGGCAGGCGGCGCGCCCGGCCCCTCCAGAGCCGAGACGGCCCGCCGGGCCAGCACCCTGACGTTCCGGACCGCGTGATCGAGCGGTACGGCGGCCGTCTCGTACCCGTCCAGCCGGGAACGGCCGTGCCGGTGCAGCGGTGAGATGGTGGCGATCTCCCAACTGGTCGCCAGCGCCTGCTTGAACTGCTCCACGTTCGCCTGGGTGCCCCGCGCGGCGTCCAGCGCCTCGGCCGCCAGGCCGGGGTCGGACTTCTCGATCGCCACCGCGATCTGCCGCAGCGCGTGGGCCAGCGCCTCGAACATCCCCGACGCCTGCTTGGCCACGAGGGTGAACGGGCTGGCCGGCAGCAGGGCCAGCGCGATGACCCCCACGACGCCGCCGGTCAGCGCGTCGAGCATCCGGTTCAGCCCGCCGACGCCCGACGGGGGCAGCAGGGTGGCGACCAGGATGGCCGAGGACCCGGCCTGCAGAACGATCAGGGAGCCGCTGTCGAGCAGGACGCCGATGGCCATCGCCAGCGCCACCACGAGCGCGATCTGCCAGGCGCCCGAGCCGATCCAGGACACCAGCAGGTCGCCGACGCCCACGCCCACGCTGACCCCGGCGACCATCTCGACCATCCGGCGCAGCCGCTGCCCGAGACCCACGCCGATGCTGATGATCACCGCGATCGGGGCGAAGAACGGGCTGGGGTGCCCGAGGAGGTTCTTGGCCACCAGCCAGGCCAGCGCGGCCCCCACGGCGCACTGCCCGACCGTCGGGGCCATCAGCGCCAGCCTGTTCAGACGCTTCTTCACCTGCACGAACCCTGGACTACCCAAGCTGAGCCGCTCAACCGGCCAGGAACGCGTCGACGGCCCGCAGGAACTCCGCGCGCGCGGAGACGTGGATGAGATGCCCGACGGCGATCGTGACCAGCTCGGCCCCCGGGATCCGCGCCGCCACCGTCTCGACATCGAGATGGCTCGCGCCCGACACCACCAGCGTCGGCGCGGTGATCGAGGCCAGCCCCGCGGCCCACGCCGGATCGGGCGCGAGGAACTGCCGCTCGGTGTCGTGCACCATCCGCCAGTCGAACCCGGGGGACTCGCCGTCCTCCACGATCGGCGGACGATCTTTCATCGGGTCCGGCGGAGGCGGATCCTCCAGGACCAGCCGCTCGACGCGATCGGGCCAGGTCATGGCCATGACATAGGCCACCGCGCCGCCCAGCGAGTGCCCCACCAGCGTCGCCCGTTCGAACCCCAGCTCGTCCAGCAGCGCGACGACGTCCCGCGCCATGTCGCGCAGCGCGTACGTGCCCGGGTAGTCACTGGCGCCGTGACCCCGCAGGTCGAGGGCGATCACGTGATAGCGGGCGGCGAAGTGCTGGGTGACGCCGTTCCAGTCGTTGTGGTCGGCGGTCCGTCCGGGGATGAGCACCAGCGGGGGAGCGGCCGGGTCGCCTTCCTCGCGATAGACGAGTTTGATCCCGTTGACGTGTGCTTCGCGAATCACACCGGTGACCCTATCGCCGAGGCCGGCCGCCACGTTGGGCAGACATTGCCGGTGAAAGGCCGATTCGCTGGTGGATAGCGTGTCCTGCGGGTCACCGGGGTACATCTGGGAGTCCCGTGTGCTCGCCGCCGAATAGCCGAACAGGGGTTGTCATGCCGGATCCGATAGAAGTGCGCAAGGTGCCCATCGAGAGCGTGACGGACGCCTCCGGCCTGGCGCGGCTGATCGACGACGGGGTGATCGAGGCGCGCCGGGTGCTCGCGGTGGTCGGCAAGACCGAGGGCAACGGCGGCGTGAACGACTACACCCGCATCCTGGCCGACCGGGCCTTCCGTGAGGTGCTCGCGGCCAAGGGGCATCCGGCGCCGGAGACCGTACCCCTGGTGTGGTCGGGTGGGACGGACGGCGTGCTCAGCCCGCACGCGACCGTGTTCGCCACCACCGACCCGGCGCACGCTCCCCAGTCGGACGAGCCGCGGGTGACGGTCGGGGTCGCGATGAGCGACGTGATCCTGCCGGAGGACATCGGCCGCCCGGCGATGGTGGAGAAGGTCGCCGCCGGGGTGCGCGAGGCCATGAAGATCGCGGGCATCGACGACCCGCGCGACGTCCACTACGTGCAGACCAAGACGCCCCTGCTCACGCTGGCCACCATCACCGACGCCAAGAGCCGCGGCCAGGACACCGCCATCGAGGAGACCGGCCCCTCCATGGACCTGTCGAACTCCACCACCGCCCTCGGCATCGCCGTCGCCCTCGGCGAGATCGACATGCCGCGGGCCGACCAGATCCACAAGGACCTGTCCCTGTACTCCTCGGTGGCGTCGTGCTCGTCCGGGGTCGAGCTGGACCGGGCGCAGATCGTGCTGGTGGGCAACGTCCGGGGCATCGGCGGGCGCTACCGCATCGGTCACGGCGTGATGCGCGACGCCCTGGACGCCGACGGCATCTGGGAGGCGATCCGCGACTCCGGGCTTCCGCTCCCCGAACGGCCGCACCACAGCGACCTCGGCGACCGTCTGGTGAACGTCTTCATGAAGTGCGAGGCCGACCCCTCCGGCCGGGTCAGGGGGCGGCGCAACATCATGCTCGACGACTCCGACGTGCACTGGCACCGCCAGATCAAGGCCACGGTGGGGGGAGTCGCGGCGGCGGTCACGGGCGACCCGGCGGTGTTCGTCTCGGTCGCCGCCGTCCACCAGGGCCCGTCGGGAGGCGGCCCGGTCGCCGCCATCGCCGACCTGGGATAGCGAGCCCGCCACTGGTCCGCGGTGTGTCCGGTTGAGCGCCGGGTCGCGGGCCTGGCCGTGAGCCGCCGCCGGTAGTGTCGAGGGTTGTGCCCAGCATTCCGCAGCCACTCGACCCCGGCGACGACGGCGCGGCCGCGCCCGCCGTGGCCGCCGCCCTGGCCTCCTACCAGCGAGGCACGGCGGAGGCCATCGACGTGCTGAACGCCCTGACCGGCGTCCGGCTCCTGGTCCCCGTGGTCGCCCTGCTGACCGAGTCCGAGGTTGGCGAGCGCGGGCTGCGGCAGGAGAAGGAGAGCGAGATGGCGCTCCCCAAACTCGTCGGCAAGGACGGCAGGGAGGCGGTGCCGGCGTTCACCGGCACCGAGTCGCTGACCAGGTGGCGGCCCGACGCCCGGCCGATCCAGGCCACCCTGCTCCAGGTCTGCCGGGCCGCCGCCGGTGAGCGGGTCGCGGCGGTCGTGGTGGACGTGGCGGGGCCGGTGCCGTTCGTGATCGAGGGCGAGGTGCTGGAAGCGCTCGCCGCCATCGAGTCCGGCACGCTCGACCAGATCTCCGGCGCGACCGTGGCCCGCGTCGAGCCGGTACGCAAGCGCCGCTGGTTCTCCAGGAAGTAGGGTCGGCGGGTGGTAGCACTCGTGGCGCTGCTCGGCCTGATCGCCGGCCGCTACGTCAGGACGCTCGCCGACTGCTTCGTGGCCGACCCCTCGGACACCCGCGAAGAGGCCCACGCCGCCCTGGACGCGCTGCTGCGCACGCCGCCCGTGCCGCGCCGGCCGCCCACCGTCGAGGTGGCCACCGCCGCCGTCGCCGCGCTCGTCGCCTGGCGCGCGGGCCTGCCGTACGTCTACTTCGCCCTGATCGGCACGGCCCTGGCGATCATCGACTGGCGGACCACGAGGCTGCCGGACGTGATCACCCTGCCGTCGTACCCGATCCTGGCCTTGACCCTGCTCCCCACGGGAGAGCTGTCCAGGGCGCTGCTGGGCGCGCTGGCGCTGGCCGCCGCGTACGCCGTGCTCTGGTTCGCCAGGCCGGAGGCCATGGGCCTGGGCGACGTCAAGCTCGCGGGGCTGATCGGCATGGCGGCCGCGGCGATGAGCTGGCAGGCGTGGGTCGTCGCGGCCGTCGGCGGCCAGCTGTTGGGCGCCCTGTACGCCATCGCCCTGCTCCTCGCCAAACGCGCCACACGCGACACGCAGTTCCCTTTCGGCCCGTTCATGCTGCTCGGCGCGCTCACGGCGCTCTGTCTCGGCCAGTGAACGCCGGACATCCCACTAGGCGGCACGTGGAAGACTTGTACGCATGTTGCGCTGGTTGACTGCCGGAGAGTCCCACGGCCCCGAGCTCGTTGCCGTTCTGGAAGGCCTGCCGGCCGGGGTCGAGGTGACCACGGCCGCCATCGACGAGGCCCTGCGCCGCCGCCGGCTCGGCTATGGCCGCGGCGCCCGGATGAAGTTCGAGCAGGACCAGGTGACGATCGCCGGCGGCGTCCGGCACGGCCGCACCATGGGCAGCCCGATCGCCGTCCGCATCGGCAACACCGAGTGGCCCAAGTGGGAGAAGGTCATGTCGGCCGACCCGGTCGACCCGGCCGAGCTCGAAGGGCTGGCCAGGAACGCGCCCAGGTCCCGCCCCCGACCCGGCCACGCCGACCTGGCCGGGATGCAGAAGTACGGCTTCGACGACGCCCGCCAGGTCCTCGACCGGGCCAGCGCCCGCGAGACCGCGGCCCGCGTCGCGCTCGGCGAGGTCGCCAGGCGCTTCCTCAAGCAGGCGCTCGGCGTCGACATCGTCAGCCACGTGACCTCCATCGGCGGCGCCCAGACGCCCACCGAAGACCTGCCCGGCCCCAACGAGCTGGAGCGCATCGACGCCGACCCCGTCAGGTGCGCCGACCCCGAGGGCAGCGCCGCGATGGTCGCCGTCATCGACCAGGCGCACAAGGACGGCGACACGCTCGGCGGCGTCGTCGAGGTGCTGGCCTACGGCCTGCCACCGGGGCTCGGCAGCTACACCCACTGGGACCGTCGCCTCGACTCCCGGCTGGCCGGGGCGCTGATGGGCATCCAGGCCATCAAGGGCGTGGCGGTCGGCGACGGCTTCGAGACCGCGCGCCGGCCCGGCTCGCGCGCCCACGACGAGATCGAATACACCGCCGCCGACGGCGTCAAGCGCATCACCAACCGCGCGGGCGGCGTCGAGGGCGGCATGACCAACGGCGAGATCCTGCGGGTCAGCGCCGCGATGAAGCCCATCTCCACCGTCCCGCGGGCGCTGGCCACGATCGATGTGCTGACCGGCGAGGCGGCCAAGGCGCACCACGAGCGTTCCGACGTCTGCGCGGTCCCGGCCGCGGGCATCGTCGCCGAGGCCATGGTCGCGCTGGTGCTGGCCGACGCGGCGCTCGAGAAGTTCGGGGGCGACTCCGTGGAGGAGGTCGCCCGCAACCTGTCCGGCTACCTCTCATCGATGGTGATCAAATGACGAAGGCCGTCCTCATCGGCCCGCCGGGGTCCGGCAAGACCACTCTCGGCCTCCTGCTCGCCGACCTGCTCGGCGTCTCCTTCCGCGACACCGACACCGACGTCGAGGCGGTCGCGGGCAAGCCCGTGGCCGACATCTTCATCGAAGACGGCGAGGCCCGCTTCCGCGAGCTCGAACTGGCGGCCGTACGCCAGGCGCTGGCCGAGCATGACGGCGTGCTGTCCCTCGGCGGCGGCGCGGTGCTTAACGAGGAGGCGCAGGCGCTGCTGGCCGGCCACCCGGTCGTCTACCTCCAGGTGGGCCTGGCCGACGCGGTCCAGCGGGTGGGTCTCGCCTCCGCCCGGCCGCTGCTCGTGCTCAGCCCGCGCAGCCAGCTGAAGAAGCTCATGGAGGAGCGCCGCCCGATCTACGAGCGGCTCGCCGTCCTGACGGTCGTGACCGACAAGCGCGAGCCCGCCGAGCTGGCCGAAGAGATCCTGAAGGGCCTCCAGTCATGAGCGCGACCAGGATCGCCGTACGCGGCGACAGCCCGTACGACGTGGTGATCGGCACCGGGGTGCTGCCGGAGCTGGCCGGGCTGTTCAAGCCGGGCGTACGCACGGTCGCCGTCATCCACCCGGCGGGCCTGCCCGAGCTGTCCCGCCCGGTCTGCGAGGCGCTGTCCGGCGCCGGATACGACGTGGTGGAGCTGCCCGTGCCCGACGGCGAGCGGGCCAAGTCGGTCGAGGTGGCCGCCGAGCTCTGGTCCGCCCTCGGCCGCTACGGCGTGACCCGCTCCGACGCCGTCGTGGGCGTCGGCGGGGGAGCCACCACCGACCTGGCCGGGTTCATCGCCGCGACCTGGCTGCGCGGCGTCCAGGTGGTGCTGGTGCCGACGACGCTGCTGGCCATGGTCGACGCGGCGGTCGGCGGCAAGAACGGCATCGACACACCCGAAGGCAAGAACCTCGTCGGCACCTTCCTGCCCCCGGCGGGCGTGCTGTGCGAGCTGGGCACGCTGTCGAGCATGCCGCGCGCCGACTACGTGGCCGGGCTCGCCGAGATCATCAAGGGCGGCTTCATCGCCGATCCGACCATCCTCATGCTGGTCGAGGACGACCCCGACGCCGCCGCGACGCCGGAGGGGCCGCACACCCGCGAGCTGATCGAGCGGAAGATCCAGGTCAAGGCCGACGTCGTCGGCGCCGACCTGCGCGAGGCCGGGCTGCGCGAGATCCTCAACTACGGCCACACGCTCGCCCACGCGATCGAGCGGGCCGAGGACTACAGCATGCGCCACGGCGAGGCCGTCGCCATCGGCATGGTGTTCGCCGCCGAGCTGTCGAGGCTCGACGGGCGCATCGGGATCGACCTGGTCGAGCGCACCAGGTCCATCCTCACCTCGGTCGGGCTGCCCACCGCCTACCGGGCCGACGCCTGGCCGCAACTGCGCGACCATATGCGCCTGGACAAGAAGAACCGGGGCGCCAAGCAGCGCTTCGTCGTACTCGACGGACTGGCGAAGCCGGGACGGCTGGAAGGCCCGTCCGAGGAGCTCCTGGAGGCGGCCTACCGGGCGGTCGCCCGATGACGCCTTTCGTACGGACGCCTTTCGCTCGTGTCGGGGTGGCGCCGGGCGTGGCGGCGGGGTTCGCACTACAGTCGGATGTCCTGACGCACCACGGCACGGCGGAGATGAGCAGCAGGTCATGAGGCAATACGACTCATTCGTCGCTCTTGGTGACAGCTTTACCGAAGGACTGAACGACCCCGGCACGAACGGCCACTACCGTGGCTGGGCCGACCGGGTGGCCGAGCGGCTGGCGGCCGACAACCCGTCCTTCCGCTACGCGAACCTGGCCGTACGCGGCAGGCTGCTCGACCAGATCGTCACCGAGCAGGTGCCGATCGCCGTCGAGATGGCGCCCGACCTGGTCAGCCTGTGCGCGGGCGGCAACGACCTGCTCCGGCCGGGCAGCGACCCCGACGTGATGGCCAAGCGGCTCGCCCGCGCCGTGCGCGAGCTGCGGGCCAGTGGCGCCGACGTGCTGCTGTTCACCGGCGTCGACCCGCGTGACACGCCGGTGATGCGGCGGCTGCGCGGCCGGTTCGCCATCTTCTACCTGCACATCCGCTCCATCGCCGACCTGTACGGGTGCCGGCTCGTCGACCAGTGGTCCATGCAGGGGCTGCGGGACTGGCGGGCGTGGAGCGAGGACCGGCTGCACATGAACCAGGACGGGCACCGGCTGGTGGCCGCCCGGGTCCTGGACGTGCTGGGCGTGCCGTTCGACGACTGGCAGAAGGCGTGGCCCGAGCGCACCCTCGACCCCCGTGCCAGGCGCCGCGAGGACGCCCAGTGGATCCGCGAGCACCTGGTGCCGTGGGTGTCCCGCCGCCTGCGCGGCGCCTCCTCCGGCGACGGCCTCGACCCGAAACGCCCCGAGCTCACCCCGTGGGCGCTCTGACCCGTACGTCTCCGCCCCGAAGGTGGGCCCCGACCCGCCCAGGGTCGGGCCGGTCCGGCGGCCGGGTCCCGCCCCGCAGGCTGCTCCGGTCCTAAGGGGGGTCCCGGTAACAATCGCGGAAAATCCAACAGATATACCCCCGACCTGGTGTTACTCGTCCTTTGAGCAGGTCAGGCGGGATTGATGGTCATCGCTGCTCCGCAGCGGATGCGGGTTCCGCCCGTTCGCTGCCGAGCTCGGGGGCCTCGTGGTGAGGGTTCTTCGGCCAAGGGGAACTCGACGGCGATGCACGAAGCAAAGGGTGTAGGCGTGGTAAGTGGAGATCCCGGCGCTGGGGTTGTTCTCTGACAGACTCCTGGCCATGGCAAATGCGGTCGAGTCGTGCGGCGATAGTGGACGGGTGCGCGTCGGCGTCCTCGGCTCCCTGGTGCTGGACACCGCTGCCGGCCCGACGCGGGTCGGGGGCGCGCGGCTACGGGCGTTGCTGGCCCGGCTGGCGCTGGACGCCGGGCGTGCCGTCCGGCCGGCGACCTTGGTCGAGGCGCTGTGGGGCGAGGCGGCACCGGACGCCCCCCTGCACGCGCTGCAATCGCTGGTGTCCCGGTTGCGGCGCGTCCTGGGCGACCCCACGCTGCTCACCTCGGGCCCGGCCGGGTACCGGCTGGCCGCCGAGCCGGACGCAGTCGACGCCGTCCGGTTCGAGCGGCTGGCCCGCGCGGGTCGGCGCCGGCACGCGCAGTCCCGGCCCGCCGAGGCTGCCGCCACCTTGCGCGAAGCCCTGAGCCTGTGGCGCGGCCCGGCCTTGGCGGACGTACGGCAGGCGCCGTTCGCCGCCGCCGAGGCCGAACGGCTTGAGCGGGCCCGGCTGGCCACCCTGGAGGACCGGGTCGAAGCCGAGCTTGTGCTCGGCGCCGACCTCGACCTGGTCGCCGAACTCGAATCGCTGACCGCCGCGCACCCGTTGCGCGAACGGCTGCACGCCCAGCTGATCCGGGCCCTGGCGCTGAACGGTCGCGGAGCCGAGGCGCTGGCCGCCTACCAGCGGATCCGCGGCCTGCTTGCGGACAGTTTCGGCAGCGATCCCGGGCCGCAACTCCAGGAGGCCCACCTGGCGGTGTTGCGCGGTGAACTTCCCCGTCCCCGGCGATCGCCCGGCAACCTGGACGTCCCGCTCACCAGCTTCGTAGGCCGCGATGACGACGTTCGCCGCGTAGTCGGACTGCTCGGTCGAGTTCGGCTGGTCACCCTGGTCGGTCCCGGAGGAGCGGGCAAAACCCGGCTGGCCAACACCATCGGCCGGCAGCTCACGCCATCCGGCGGGGTGTGGTTCGTCCCGCTGGCCCCGGTCAGCGCGGACGACGTGCCCCGTGCGGTGCTCGACGTGTTGCGGGTGCGCGAAGAGGGCGTACCGTCACGGCCTGTCACCCCGCAGGAGGTCCTGGACCACCTGGCGGAGACACTCACGGACGACGACCTGGTGCTGGTGCTGGACAACTGCGAGCACGCGATCGAGGCCGCCGCGGCGCTCGCCGGGGCCCTGCTCGGCCGGTCCCCGAGGCTGCGGGTGCTGGCTACCAGCCGGGAACCCCTGCGGATCGACGGCGAGACCTTGCATCCGGTACTGCCACTGGAGCTGCCGGAACCGGGGTCGACGGTCGAGCGGACCCGCGCCTGCCCGGCGGTCCGGCTGTTCCGCGACCGGGCCGCCGCGGTGCGGCCGGGCTTCACTTTGGAAGGCAGCACGCTGACGGCGGCGGTGGAGATCTGTCGCCGCCTGGACGGCCTGCCGCTGGCGATCGAGCTGGCGGCGGCACGGTTGCGGGCCCTGCCGGTAGAGGTGGTCGCGGCACGGCTGGACGACCGCTTCCGGCTGCTCACCGCGGGCAGCCGCACCGCATTTCCGCGACACCGGACCCTGCGCGCGGCGGTGGCCTGGAGCTGGGACCTGCTCGACACCGACGAGCGAGCGCTGCTCGAACGGCTGGCGGTCGTGACCGGCACCTTCACCGAGGACGCGGCGGAAGCGATCGGCCGGTTGGGCGACGTCCGGGAACTCCTGGCGGCGTTGGTCGACAAGTCCCTGCTACACCCGGCCGAGCCTGCCGACCCGCTCGAGCCGCGCTACCGCGTGCTGGAGACCATCCGGGAGTACGGCCTCGAGCAACTGACCCGGCGTGACGAAGTCGATGTCGTACGCGGGAGGCACGCCAGGTTCTTTCTTCAGCTGGCCGAGACGGCGGATTCGTACCTGCGCACATCCGACCAACTGCGCTGGCTGGTCCGCCTGTCCGCAGAACGGGACAACCTGTCGGCCGCGATCCGCTGGGCGGTCGAGTCCGGCGACGCGGACCTGGCGGTCCGGTTCGGTGTCGCGCTGTGCTGGTTCTGGTTCATGCGGGACCACCCGCCGGAGTCGCTGGACCTGCTCGGCCGGGTGCTCCAGGCTCGCGGCTCGACCGAGCCGCAGGCACGCGCGCTGGTGGTCGCCGCGCACGCGCTCGCCACCACTGAGGCCATCAGCCGACCGGAGGAGTCGCAAGCGGCCTTCGATCGGATCAAGAAGGCGCTGGAGCGCGTCGCCCCCGGCACCCACCCCATTCTGGAGATGGCCCGGTTGGCACTCGCCGTAGGCTCGGGACACGATCGAAGCGCACCGGACATGCTCAGTACCCCGGATGAGCGAACGGATCCCTGGAGCCGATCGTTGGCTCTGCTGGTTCCAGGCGTGCTGGCCATGAACATCGGGCACGCCTCCGAGGCGACGCACTTGTTGTCGCGCGCGCTGACCGGCTTCGAGGAACTCGGCGAGCGATGGGGCCTGGGGATCACGCTGAGCACCCTGAATTCGGCCTTGCAGCGGGCCGGCGACCCGGCCGGTGCGCTGGGGCTGGCCGAGCGGGCCAGCCGGTACTTCCAGGAACTCGGCATGCCCGAGCACACGATGGAGAGCGAGGTGGCGGCCGCACTGCATCTGGCCCAAGCCGGCGACGTGGATGGCGGGCGGCGGCAGCTGACGTACTTGCTGGACCAGGCCGAGCGGACCGGGTCGGCGGAGTCGCAAGCTCAGGTGCGCCTGGGCCTGGCGCGACTGGAGTGGCGGGCCGGGCGGCCGGGGCCGGCCCGCGAACATGCCCGGGCCGGCTTGGCCGAGGCGCCACCCGGCCGGTCGACCCCGCACCTGGCCGCCTTGCTGCTGGGCGTGCTCGCCCAAGTGGACGTCGCGGAGGGTTTCCCGGACAAGGCGCTACGCCGGCTCGACCACCCGGCGGTGCACCTGACACTGACCTGGCATACGCCGGTCGCGGCCTCGATCGCGGCCGTGGTCGCCGCGATCGAGCAGCGCCGCGATCGGTCGAAGCAGGCGGGACGGCTGCTCGGAGCCGCCACCCTGCTGCGGGGCTGGGACGATCTCGGCGACCTCGACGTACGGATGGTCACACAGCGGGCCACTGCTGCCCTGGGCGCTGACGGGTTCGCGGCCGCGCACGCCGCGGGCGCGGCGATGTCGCGGGCCGAGGCCGAAGGCCTGGTGTCCGCGATCATCACCGCACCCGCGGCCGGCCGCACCGGTCAGTCAGCGTGAGCCGTGGTCGGCACGGGCTTGCCGAACATCGTGCAGGTCACGGCAGTCTGGAGCGCGTGGGCGGCCTTGGCGATCTTCGGGTCGGCCTCGAACTCGGCCCAGAACTCCGTCGAGATCAGGACGGTCGCCGTGCGGCCGCCGGTACGGTCAGCAAGGTTGGAGGTCAGGTAGCCGGGCATGCCGCCGTCGTGACCCCACAACGTGCCGCACGGGCTGGCACCGGTCTGGATTCCCAGCCCGTAGCCAGGCCCGTCCGGCTGCCGTGAGTCCACCGGCACCGTGATGCGCATCTGTGCCATCTGGGCGGCGGGCAGCAACTTGCCGGACATCAACGCGGTGTAGAACCGGGACCAGTCCTGCGTGGTGGACACCACCGCCCCGGCCGCCCCGCCCCACCCGGGGTCGTTGTCGGAGACGTTCACATGACCGTGGTGGCGCGGCCCGGCGAAGTGCCTGAACTCGGCCGGCACACTCGGCGGCATGTGGGCGGCATCCAGCTCGTAGCCGTGGGCATGAGAGGCACGCCAGGTGGAGTCCGCAGCGTAGTAGGTGTGTTTGAGGCGGAGCGGTCGGGCGATCCGGTCCCGGACCAGATCGGCCAGGCTCACCCCGGTGACCCGCTCCAGGACGGCGCCGATGGCGGCGTAGCCGGTGCTGCTGTACGACCATTTCGTGCCCGGTGCGAACAGCGGATCGTGCTTCACCCCCACAGCGAGCAGCTTCGCCGAGGTCCAACGCCGCCGATCTTTGCCGAGCATCGAGGGCCGGACCGCGGTGTCCTCGGTGTAGTCGAACAGGCCGCTGGTGTGGTTCAGCAGCATGCGCAACGTGATCGCCTTGCCGTTGGGCACTTTGCCCGGCAGCCACTTCTCCACCGGGTCAGTCAGGGCGAGCTTGCCCTCGGCGACCAGTTGCAGCACGAGCGTGGCCACCATGGTCTTGGTGTTGGACCCCATCCGGAACTCGTCCCCCACCTTGAGCAGGTGATCCCGTTTGGCCCATGTGGCCTGCTCGACGATCTCGACCGGCCGGCCGCGACCGTCGTCGACCCGCACGATCACGCCGGGCGCACCGGCTTCCACCAGCTTTCGCGCCAACTGCTGTAGCTGAGCGCGCTGCGCCTTGGCGCCACTCCGCGCCGCGAACGGCGTGGCCGCGGCGGCAGCCGGGAACGCCGTGGCCACGGCCAGACTCACGGCCAGCGCCGAAGCTGTGAGCGTGCGCAGCCAACGTGGCCACACCGCACGATCAGACGAACAATCACGTTGGGACATTGACCCGTTCCTCCGGGTGATAGGTGACGCGGACGACCTCACCCTCCAACCCGCCGCTCACAAACCGCACACAGCACGCTCGCAGCCACCCGACCGGCATCGCCCTGGACCCAGCACGCCACCGCCGCGGGGGAGTGGCGGCCTGCCGGGCCCAATCCTGCGATTACTGACAGTTACTTTGGGGCTGGTTGCATGGACCCGAGCTGGGGCCTGATCGGGAGCCCGTCACCGCAGATCAGAAGCTACTTCGTTGGATTTTCCGCCATTGCTACCGGGACCCCCCTCCGGCCATCTCAGCAACGGCCCGTCGATTCGCACGGAGGCGGCGGTTAGGGCGATCTTGCGCAGAAAGTTAATCCGAAATAACATATTGGATTGTGGGGCCGGAGCTCCCCATGCGGGTGTGTGCGTGACGGCGTCCGGAGATTCGATCCACGAGGCTTCCTCGTGGTGCCCGCCGAGATCGTTGGCGAGGTCCTGGACGCACGCATCGTCGAACAGGAACACAGCTCGATCCGTTGATTGCGCTCACCGCAGCCGGCGCGTGGACACAGGCAACGAGGGATGACACGGACCAAGGAGTGGACATGGCCAAGAGGCCAGATGAGGATCCCGCCCCGGAGGGGCGGCGAGGGCCGTCGCGGCGCGGCCTGCTGACCGGTGCCGGGGGAGTGGTCGCCGGTGGCGCCATCGGCGTCGGGGTCACGCTGGCGACGGGCGGGCAGACCCAGGTGCGGGAGGTGGCGATCACCGCGCCCTCTCCGCTGCGGGTGTTGAGCGACGCCGAGGCGGCGACCGTGACGGCGATGGCGGAACGGGTCTTTCCCGCCGACGAGCAGGGACCCGGCGCGACCGAGGCCGGAGTGACGTCCTACATCGACAGCCGGCTGGCCGGGGGTTGGGGCAATGGTGACCGGCTCTACCTGCGGGGGCCGTTTCACGAGCCGGAGCACGGGGGGCACGGCTACCAGCTCCCGCTCACGCCGTGTGAGGTCTACAAGCACGTCCTGCCGCGGATCGATGCGTACTGCCGTCAGAAGGTCGACGGCAGGGCGTTCACCCGACTGTCCGCCGATCAACAGGACAAAGTGCTGACCTCGATGGAGAAGGGCGAGATCGACCTGGGATTGGCCGGTGGTGAGCACGGGTTCACCTCCGCCTCGTTCTTCGCGATGTTCGTGAAGAACGTCACCGAGGGTCTGTTCTCCGACCCGAGTCACGGGGGCAACCGCAAGATGATCGGCTGGCGCTGGCTCGGCTTTCCCGGCGACCCCATGGCGTACGGCGACCGGTACTTCGAACAGATCGGCCGCTGGAACAAGCCGTACAACGTGGCTCCGAAGGGAGTGCAGTAGATGACCCGGACAACGGTGTTGCCCAAGGTCGACGCGGTCTGTGTCGGGGTGGGCTGGGCGGGCGGGATCCTCGCCGCAGAGCTGACGAAAGCCGGAATGACCGTGGTGGGTCTGGAACGCGGCGGGCATCGCGGCACCGAGGACTTCGCCCACGGCCACGACGAGATCCGCTACGCGGTCGATCGCGTCCTCGCGCAAGACGTGGCGGCCGAGACGTGGACGCTCCGGCACGACCTGCGCGAGCGCGCCCTGCCGATCCGCCGCATGGGCTCCTTCGCCCCGGCCTCCGGCGTCGGCGGCTCCGGGGTCTCCTGGGCGGGGCAGACCTGGCGCTTCAACCCGCGCGATTTCGAGCTGCGCAGCCGCACGGTCGAACGGTACGGAGCGAAGGCCATCCCCGCCGACATGTCCATCCAGGACTGGGGGATCACCTACGACGACCTGGAGCCGTACTACGACCAGTTCGAGTACATGGCCGGCATCACCGGCAAAGCAGGAAACCTCAAGGGTAAGAAGATGCCCGGCGGCAACCCGTTCGAAGGCCCGCGCCGCCGGGACTTCCCTTTGCCGCCCCAGATCGAGTCATACGCCGGAGCCGTGTTCCGCGAGGCAGCCACGAAACTGGGCTACACGCCCTTCCCCGGGCCCGCGGCGGCGCTGTCGAAGCCGTACACCAACCCGGCCGGGATCTCCCGCCCGTCCTGCACCTACTGCGGTTTCACCGGGCACTTCGGCTGCGAGATCGGCGCCAAGAGCGACCCGACCGTGACCGTCATCCCCCAGGCGATGAAGAGTGGCCGGTTCGAGCTGCGCACGAACACCAACGTGATCGAGATCCTGCACGATGGCAAGCAGGCCACGGGCGTGCGCTATTACGACGCTTCCGGCGCCGTGCGCGAGCAGCCCGCCGACATCGTCCTGCTCACCGCTTTCACGCTCAACAACTGCCGGCTGCTGCTGCTGTCCAAGATGGGCACGCCCTATGACCCCGTCACCGGCGAGGGTGTCATCGGCAAGAACTACTGTTACCAGTCCGACGGGGCCGGCGCCTACGCCTACTTCGAGGACAAGGACTTCAAGCCGTACATGACCGCGTGCGGAAACGCGACCGCCATCGACGACCTGAACGGCGACAACTTCGACCACGCCGGCCTGGGCTTCATCGGCGGCGGCCTGGTGAAGGTCGGCAGTAACCCGGCGCTGCCCGTCACCGGGGTCCTGGCGCCGCCTGGCACGCCGGCGTGGGGGCTGGAGTGGAAACGGGCGATCCGCAAGTACTACACGCACTCGCTGATCATCGGCGCCCAGGGCGAGAGCCCCGCCTATCGTGGTCACTACCTGGACCTCGACCCGACCTACCGGGACGCCTACGGCCTGCCGCTGCTGCGCATCACGTTCGACTGGCAGCCCAACGAACGCAAGATGGTCGCCTACCTGGGCGAGAAGCTGAAAGAGATCGCGGGCGTCATGGGCGCCGACTTCACCATGGGCGGCGGCGTTCTGCCCGACCACTACGACGCGGCGCCGTACCAATCCACGCACAACACCGGCGGCGTGATCACGGGGCCCGATCCGCGTACCTCGGCCATCAACAGCTACCTGCAGATGTGGGACTTCTCCAACGTGTTCGTGGTCGGCGCGTCGGCCTTCCCTCAGAACGCCGGCTACAACCCGACCGGCACGGTCGGCGCGCTCGCCTACCGCGCTGCCGACGCCATCGTTGGCAAGTACCGCAAGAACCCGGGGCCGCTGGTGTAGCCCGAAGGGCATGATCACTACCCGTGCGATTGGTTGGTAACGTCACATCCATGGCTGAGCAGCGAACAGCGCGTCGCGGAGGGCGTCCGCCGGGACGGACGCCACGGAGGGAGATGCTCATCGATGCGGCGCTCGACCTGTTCCACAAGTTCGGATACCGCAACACGTCTACGAAGGACGTGGGAGCGGCGGCGGGCATCAGCGGCCCGGCGCTCTACCGGCACTTCGCCAACAAGGAAGATCTACTGACCGCCGTGCTCGACGTCTTCCCGCAGTTCATGGAGACCGCCGCGGCCGAGGCCCCCGCCCTGCCGCCCGCTGATGCGCTGGAATACCTGCTCGACAGCTACGCGGCCTTCAGCGTGCAGCGGCCCGGCCTGTCCATGATCTGGCTGGAGGAGCGCCGTAACCTGTCCGACGACGTGCGCGAGCGCATCGGCGGGGTGCACCAGGTCTACATCTGGATGTGGACGGACACGGTTGCGGCGATGCGGCCCGAGCTCTCCCGGGCTGAGGCTCACATCCTCGCCCAGCTCGCCATCGGGCTGATGACGTCGGTCACGTTTCTTCATCTCGATCCCCGCCACCCCGACCAGGTCGTCCCGGAAGGGCTTCAGCGGCTGCTGGTGGGGGCCGGGCGCCGCACGGTTCTCCACACGCCGGTCGCCGACCTGCGCGCCGCGGCCAGCTCCTCTCGTTCACCCGACACCGGTCCTTGACCAGGTGTCTCTCGGCCCCCTTTCGGACCCGCAGCGAACGTAGGCGAGCCTCGTGGGCGGGCCCGCCGCAGTGCGGGCTGGGCCCGAACGCGTACCCGGCTCAGGGGCGGGTCAGTCTTCCGTTGACAGGCGTTTGAGTGCCGCTCGCGGGATCGCCGGGTCCGTGGTGCGCCAGAACGGTGGCAGGGAGCCCAGCAGGAAGCTGCTGTAGCGGGCGGTGGCCAGGCGTGGGTCGAGGACGGCGATGACGCCCTTGTCGTGCTGGGCGCGCAGCAACCGGCCGGCGCCCTGGGCGAGCAGCAGGGCGGCGTGGGTGGCGGCGACCGTCATGAAGCCGTTGCCGCCCTTGGCCGCCACGTGCCGCTGCCGGGCCGAGGTGAGCGGGTCGTCGGGGCGCGGGAACGGGACGCGGTCGATGATGACCAGCGTCAGCGACGGGCCGGGGACGTCGACGCCCTGCCACAGCGACAGCGTGCCGAACAGGCAGGTCGCCTCGTCCTCGGCGAACTGTTTGACCAGCAGCATCGTGGAGTCGTCGCCCTGGCAGAGCAGCGGCACGTCGAGCCGGTCGCGCAGGGCCTCGGTGGCGGCCTTGGCGGCCCGCATCGAGGAGAACAGGCCGAGCGTGCGCCCGCCCGCCGCCTCGATCAGCTCGGCGATCTCGTCGAGGTAGGCCTGGGGCAGCCCGTCACGGCCGGGCTGCGGCAGGTGCTTGGCGACGTACAGGATGCCCGCACGTGGATGGTCGAACGGCGAGCCGACGTCGATGCCCTGCCAGCCCTTGTCGCCCAGCCCCCACTGGCGGGCCAGGCCGTCGAAGGTGCCGCCGAGCGCCAGCGTGGCGGAGGTGAGGACCACCGTGCGGTCGCCGAAGAGCCGGTCGCGGAGCATGCCGCCGACGTTGAGCGGGGCCACCCGCAGCGCGGGCGGTCGGCGGTCGGTGGCGCCTTCCAGCCAGACCACCTCGGCGCGGTCCTCCTCCGAGGCGTGGCCGTAGGCCTCCAGCATGCGCACCGCCGTGTCGTGCACCTCGTCGAGCGCGGTGAAGGCGGCCTTGCGCTGGCCGGCCTTGTCCGGATCGTCCTTGTCGCCGCCGCGTGGGCCGAGCGCCGAGACGCACCGCGCCGAGGTGTCGCGCAGCAGCGCCAGCGTGAGCCCGAGCACCTCGGGCAGCTCGTCGACGCGGCCGGGGGGAGCGGCGGCCAGCAGCGCCTTGAGGTCCTCGGACGCCTCCTGGAGCTGGTCGGCGATCGGCTGCTCGATGAGCCGGCCGACCCGGCGTACGGCGAGGGTGGCCGAGCTCTCCGACAGCTCGGCGGTCACCACCGAGGTCACCCGGTCGACCAGTTCGTGGGCCTCGTCGACGACCACCATGTCGTGCTCGGGCAGGATCGGGATGTCGCCCATCGCGTCGATCGCCAGCAGCGCGTGGTTGGTGACGACCACGTCGACCTCGCCGGCCCGGCTCCTGGCCATCTCGGCGAAGCATTCGGCGCCGCTCGGGCAGCGGGTGGCCCCCAGGCATTCCTGGGCGCTCACCGAGAACTGCCGCCACGCCTGCTCGTTGACCCCGGGCACCAGCTCGTCGCGGTCGCCCGTCTCGGTCTCCTCGGCCCATTCCTGGATGCGCTGGACCATCCGGCCCGTCGCGCCGACCTCGCGCGGGTCGAAGAGCTGGTCCTGCTCGTCGTCCTCGGGCCAGCCCGCCGTCGCCTTGTAGCGGCACAGGTAGTTGCGGCGGCCCTTGAGGATCGCGTACGTCGGCTCGTGCGGCAGCTCCTTGCCGAGCGCCTCGGCCAGCCTCGGCAGGTCGCGGTCCACGAGCTGCCGCTGGAGCGCGATCGTGGCCGTGGAGATGACCACCGGCTTGTCGGCCTCCATGGAGTGCCTGATCGACGGCACCAGATAGGCGAGCGACTTGCCGGTGCCCGTGCCCGCCTGGACCGCCAGATGCTCCTCATCCTCGATGGCCCGTTGCACGGCCTGCACCATCGTGATCTGGCCCCGTCGTTCGCTCCCGCCGAGAGCGTTGACCGCGATGCTGAGCAGTTCTTCGGCTGGGGGCAGATGGGAGTCCGGCACGGCAGTAAACGGTACCGGCAATTGGGGGTCGACGCGCCGAACGCGGTGTGATCGGGTGGACGCATCCTGGCGTTCCCGGCCGCCTTCGGCGGCTCGCGTGGCACACTGAACGATCGGAACTCCAACTAGCCACAAAGATCTACCATGGATGGGGCCAGTGGGGTACCAGGTTAGATGGGGAAAGCCGGTTCAGTAGGGTTTACCGGGGTTGAGTGGACGGATAAAGGCTGGTTAAAGCAGTATGTCTGCCATGTCGGAAGTTGTCCCGTTGCCGTCGTTCGGCGAAGTGTTCTTCGATGCCCGAGGTCAGGAGCGGTGCCTCCGGGTCACGTGGCATGAGGGCACCTTGGTGCTCAGCCTGTGGCGAGGTGAGATGTGCACCGCCAGCTTCCGCATGCCGATGGACGATGTCGGCCGGTTGCTCGACACCCTCGACGACGGGTTCGCCGAGGCCACGGGTGAGCAGCCCGCGGTGCCCGCGCACGACCCGGGCACCGAGGTGATCCCCGGCACCGGCCAGTACCAACGGCCGCGCCAGAGCTCCCCGCCGCCGCATGACGAGCGGCCCACGGCCGCCCTGTCTCCCAACGACGTCCTGGTGGCCAGGGGCGCCCCGCCGCCTCCGGACAAGCTGGTGGCCTCCTACAGCGAGACGACCGGGGCGCGCGACCCCCATGCCCAGCAGCAGTACGGCGAGCGGGCGTCCTTCGGCGCCCCGCAGTACGGCCAGCCGAATCCCCGCGAGCCGTTCAGCGGCCCCCAGTACACCGAGCCCGAGCCGCCCGAGCCGTTCACCGGCCCGCAGTACGCCGTCCCCAGCTCCCCGGAGCCCTACAGCGCCCCCCAGTACACCGGAGACCCGTTCACCGGCCCCCAGCAGTACGCGCAGCCCGCGCCGGTGCAGGACCCCGGCGAGCCCGTCTACCAGATGCCGGGGGACCGCCGCCGTCAGGCGCCCACGTCCACCGACCCGCTCGGCTTCCCTTCCCAGAGCGCCCAGCCGAACCGGCAGCAGCCCGACCCCTTCACCCAGCAGCCGGCTCACGACCTCTACGGCAACCGCGGATACCAGCCGCAACAGCCGCCCCCGGCGCCGATGCCGGACCCGAGCGCCGCCGGGCTCGGCACCCCGATGCACGGCATCCCCGGCGCTGGCAGGCGCCAGGAGCCCATCACCTACCGCGACGCGTACCAGCAGGTGCCCTACCCGTCCACGGACGGCTACCCGGCCTACCAGACCCCGCCCGACGCGGTCGACCCGCTGTTCTCGACGGGCGCCGGCCAGCAGCAGGCCCAGCCCTACCAGACGGGCATGTCCCGCCCCTACGTGGGCGATCCGATGTTCTCCACCGGTGAGCGACTCCGTCCCGACCAGGAGCAGGACGACGACAGGGACCGCCGCAGGGAGTGGTGAGCCGACGCGTCTCCAGGAGCGGTACGCTGCGATCGCGTGCCCGTGCCGACGTGGAGGAGCGCCGTGAACACCACCATGGGCCTGCAGTTGCTGCTGATGGCGGCAGGAGCGGTCGCGGTCTCCGCCGTCGCCCGCCGCAAGGGCTGGCCGGCGCCGCTGCTGCTGGTGGCCGCCGGGCTGCTGGTCTCGCCGCTGGTCCCCGGCGTGCCGCTCGACCCCGATCTCGTGCTGTACGTGTTCCTGCCGCCGCTGCTCTACTCGGCCGCGCTCGACAGCTCCTACCTGCGCCTGCGTGACGTCAAGCGGGCCGTGGCGCTGCTGTCGGTCGGGCTGGTGCTGTTCACCACGGCCGTCATCGGGCTGGTCGTCCACCTGCTGCTGCCGGAGCTGTCGCTGGCGGCGGCGTTCGCGCTGGGCGCCATCATCGCGCCGCCCGACGCCGTGGCCGCCGTCGCGGTCGGCAGGCGGCTCGGCCTGCCGCGCCGGGCGCTGACGATCCTCATCGGCGAGAGCCTGTTCAACGACGCGACCGCGCTGACCCTCTATCGCGTGGCGATCGGCGCGGCCGTGGGCGGCACGGTGGACCTGCTCGAAGGCGTCGGCGAGTTCCTGTACTCGGCGGTGGTCGGGGTGGCGATCGGGCTGGCGCTGGCGTTCCTGTTCGCCTGGGTCTTCCGGCACACCCGTGACTCGCTGGTCGAGAACACGCTGATGCTGCTGATCCCGTTCGCCGCCTACCTGGCCGCCGAGTCGGTGCACGCCTCGGGCGTCATCGCGGTGGTGATCGTCGGGCTCTATCTCGGCAACCAGATGCACCAGCGGGGGTTCGGCACCCGGCTGGTGTCCGACGCGGTGTGGAAGGTGACCGACTTCTTCCTGGAGGCGATCGTCTTCGCGCTGATCGGCCTGCAACTGGTCACCGTGATCAAGGGGATCGGCGGCTACAGCGCGTGGGAGGTCGCCCTGTACGCGGGCGTGGTGTTCCTGGTGACCGTGCTGGCGAGGTTCGTCTGGATGTTCCCGGTCACGTACCTGACCAGGCTGTTCAGAAGGAACGAGCCGGGGCCCGCGCCCTCGCATGTCGTGATCATCAGCTGGGCGGGCATGCGCGGGGTCGTCTCGCTCGCCGCCGCCTTCGCCATCCCGGTCAGCATGCCCAACCGGGATATCCTGCTCTTCCTCACCTTCACCACGGTGATCGGCACGCTGCTCGTCCAGGGCACGACGTTCCCCATGCTGATCAGGCGGCTGCGCGTCTCGAGCGAGCAGGAGCGCTACGAGGACAGGCTGGCCGAGGCGTCGGCGCAGCAGGCCGCGCTCACCGCGGGCCTGGAGGTGCTCGAGCGCCTGGCCGAGATCGAAGGCGAGCCCGACGAGATCCAGAAGCAGGTCATCGATCAGCTCAAGGAGAAGTCGTGGCGGCGCTCGCTGACGGCGTGGGAGCGCCTGGGCGGCGGCACCGCCCAGGGCGGCGCCGAGACGCCCAGCTCCCTCTATCGCCGGTTGCGCCGCGAGATGCTGCAGGCCGAGCGCGAGATGTTCGTCCGGCTACGCGACGAACGCCGCCTCGACGACGAGGTGCTCCGCGAGGTGATGGCCGAGCTCGACTTCGAGGAGGCCATCCTGGAGCGTTAACCCATCGCGTTGTCGACGAAGCACCACTTCCAGGCCTCACCGGGCTCGAACGACTGCATCACCGGGTGGGAGGTGGCGTGGAAGTGCTTGGTGGCGTGTTTGCTGGGCGAGGAGTCGCAGCACCCGATATGACCGCACTCCAGGCAGCGGCGCAGGTGCACCCACCGGCCACCGGCGGCCAGGCACTCCTCGCAGCCTTCGGGCGTGCGCGGAGGCGGGTCGGCTGCCTTGAGAAGATGCTCACACGTTGTCATGGGCAAATCCTAGAACGCCTGCCGCGCTTCCCCGTGCTCGGACCCCTTGGCGCCGGATGACAAGCCGGGGGCGCGAATCCGTTGGGTAGGGTCCCCTGTATGCGTCGCCTCAAAAGCCGGTTCGTGCCCCTCGCAGCCTTCGCCATGTTCGTTCTCGCCGCCGGATGCGGTGAGGTCAACAACACCATCGACAAGGCTCAGTCCTGCCTGGAGGCCCCGAAGATCGTCACCGAGCTGGTCGCCAAGATCGGCGAGCTCAAGGACGACCCCAAGGCCATGGAGAAGGCCCTCGACGACAGCGCCGCCAAGCTCAACGAGGTGGCCGACAAGGCCGCCAACACCACTCTCAAGGAGGCTTCGGACGACCTGGCCAAGACGCTGAGCGGCATCGACGTCAAGGACGTCAACGGCGCCGTCGACGCGGTCCAGAAGGTCGGCACGGAAACCGCCACCTACCTGAAGACGGTCGCCCAGGCCTGCGGCGGCTAACCCCGGCTTCTCTAGGGGGA
Organism: Nonomuraea sp. NPDC026600; assembly: GCF_040638335.1. NCBI lineage: Bacteria > Bacillati > Actinomycetota > Actinomycetes > Streptosporangiales > Streptosporangiaceae > Nonomuraea > Nonomuraea sp. NPDC026600. The sequence continues at coordinate 45,311 of NZ_JBEZYD010000012.1, read as the reverse complement.
ATATGTGCAAACTAGCGTCGTTCGTATGGATCCTGACCCGCGTTTCACCCTTGCGAACGAGCGCACGTTCCTCACGTGGTTGAGCACCGCGCTGGCACTCAGCGCGGGTGGGGTGGCCATGGCCGCGCTCCCGGACGGTCTGTTCCTCCCGTGGGTGCGCACCGCCCTGGCCGTCGTCCTGGTCACCCTGTCCGCGCTGGCGGCGGGCATGGCCTACCCGCGCTGGCGCAACATCCAGCGCGCGCTGCGCGACAAGACGCCGCTGCCGCCGCCCGCCCTGGCCGCGGTCTTCGGGTACGGAGTGGCGGCGGTCGCGGTGATCGCGCTGGTGGTCATCGTCATGGGAGCCTGATCCGGCCGTGTCCGACGAGATCTGGGACCCCGGGCTGCAGAGCGAGCGGACCCGCCTGGCCTGGGTACGCACCGCCGTGGCCCTGTCGTCCGGCGGCCTGGGCGCGATGGGCCTGTCGGCGCGGCACGGGCTGCCCCCCGCCGCCATCGCCGCGTTCGTGCCGGCCGCGTTCTGCGGTGCCGTGCTGCTGCTCAGGACCAGGATCCGGTTCCGTCGCGTCCAGGAGGCGCTGCACGGCGGCCGGTCCGTGGACGCCGGGCTCGACGCGTTGTTCGCCTGGCTCGGCACGTTCAGCGTGGTAGCCGGAGCGCTCGCGTTCGTGCTGGCTCTCGCGTAAGCGGTTGCGGTTTCCCGACAAATAGGACGACACTCGAAGGAGGGGGTGACTCATGGAAGAAGAGATCAGGAGTCTGCCGTTCGAGTGCCAAGGGTGCTGGTACGTGTGGGAAGAGGAATACCACGTCAGGCACTTCGACGATCGCCACGGCAACGAGCGCGAGATCTGGTTGCGCTCCGGTGTGCCGGTCCCACCGCCTTCGTCGGGGGCCATCTGCCCCAAGTGCGGCTGCCAGCACGCCACGATGTTCCCGGCCGGCTATCTCAGCCGGCATCCGGAGCTGAGATCTCCGGCCGAGCCCGCGCCGCCCGACGCGACGCCCCTGCTCAGTCCGGTTCAGAGACGGGTTTACCCTCTCTAACCTGACAGTAGGTGAGCATTTCATAGCCCTGAGTGTCATAGTGCCGTCTTGTCCGGGTTAAGGGTGGGGCGGACACTCGAAATCGGATGGCGGTACCTGACCGGGGGTGGTCCTGGTGCGTGAAGGGTTCAATACCCAGGAGAGATGGCCTTTCGAGTGCATGCGCTGTTTGCATGTCTGGGAGGAAGAGTACGTCGTCAGGCATCTGACCGACGACTACGGCAACCAGGTCAAGATCTGGCTGCGGGGCGGCGTGACCGTGCAGCCACCGGGTTCGGACATGTGCTGTCCGGGCTGCGGGGCCTACCACGTCACGTCGTTCCCGACAGGCTACCTGTCACGTCACCCCGAGCTGGTGCCCATGCCGGCGCCGGCGCCGGAGCCCGTGACGGAGCTGCCCGCCGTGCCCGACGTGATGGTGCGGGCGCCCATGGTGCGGGCACCCCTCCCCGGACGGCTGCTGCTGGCGGTCGGGCTGCCCGTGGCGCTGTTCGTCGGCTATGAGCTGTACGAGAACATGACGCGCGCGGTGCACCCGCACTGACGGCCGACCGCGGGCGCCCGTAGCCGATCGCTTCGGGCGCCCGCAGCCGACGGCGTCGAGCCGAGGTCGCTAGCTGAGGCTGTCCAGCCAGGCCTGGTGCAGGCCGGCGAAGCGGCCGGAGGCGGCGATGAGCCGGTCCGGCGAGCCGTCCTCGACGATCTCGCCCCGCTCCATGACCAGCACCCGGTCGGCGATCTCCACGGTCGACAGCCGGTGCGCGATGATCAGCGCCGTCCGGTCGGCGAGGATCGTGCGCAGCGCCCGCTGCACCAGCCGCTCGCTCGGCACGTCGAGGCTGGAGGTGGCCTCGTCGAGGATGAGCACCGCGGGATCGGCCAGGAACGCCCTGGCGAAGGCCACCAACTGGCGCTGACCGGCCGACATGCGCCCGCCCCGCTTGCCCACCTCGGTGTCGTAGCCGTCGGGCAGCGCGGCGATGAACTCGTGCGCGCCGATCGCCTTGGCCGCCTCGCGCACCTCGCGCTCGGACGCGCCGGGGCGGCCGAACCTGATGTTGTCGGCGACCGTACCGCTGAACAGGAAGTTCTCCTGCGTCACCATGACCACGGCCTTGCGCAGCGTCGGCTCGTCGAGCTCGCGCAGATCGACGCCGTCGAGCAGGACGCGGCCCGCGGTCGGGTCGTAGAAGCGGGAGATCAGCTTGGCCAGCGTCGTCTTGCCCGCGCCGGTCGAGCCGACCAGCGCGATGCTCTGCCCGGCCGGGATCGTCAGATCCAGCCCCGGCAGGATCGGCCGGTCCTCGACGTAGGCGAACCTGACGCCCTCGAACCTGACCTTGCCGCGGGCCTTGGGCAGCGCCTTGGGCTCGCGCGGCTCCGGCACGGCCGGTTCCTCCTCCAGCACGCCCGACAGCTTCTCCAGCGCGGCGCCCGCCGACTGGAGCGTGTTGTAGAACTGGCTGATCTCCTGCATCGGCTCGTAGAACTGGCGCAGGTAGAGCAGGAAGGCCGCCAGCACGCCGACCGTGACCTCGCCGTGCAGCGCCAGCCAGCCGCCGTAGACCAGCACGCCCGCCACGGTCACGTTGCCGATGAGCTTGATGCCCGGCATGAACACCGCGATGAGGTGCATGCTGCTGGCGTTGGCGCCGCGGTAGTCGTCGTTGAGCTGCTTGAAGATCTCCTGGTTACGCGGCTCGCGGCGGAAGGCCTGTACGGCGCGGATGCCGGTCATCGACTCCACGAAGTGCACGATGACCAGCGCCACCGTCTCCCTGGTCCGCCGGTAGACGATCGCCGACTGGATGCGGAACCACCGGGTGAACAGCAGCAGCAGCGGCAGCGGGATCAGCGCCACCAGGCCCAGGTGGACGTCGAGCACCAGCAGCAGCGCGGCCGTGCCGAACATGGTGAGCACGGCGGTGACCAGGCCGTCGAAGCCCGACTGCAGCAGCTCGGCGATGGCTTCGATGTCGGAGGTGAGCCGCGAGATGACGCGGCCGGAGGTGTACTTCTCGTGGAAGCTCAGCGACAGCCGCTGGAAGTGGTCGAACACCCGCCTGCGCAGCTCCAGCAGGATGTTCTGGCCGATGCGGCCCGACAGTTGCAGGAACACCTGCCGGGTGAGGGCCTGCGTCACCGCCGCCGCCAGGATCACCCCGACGACGGTCAGCAGCGTGCCGGGCCCGGTGCCCTTGAGCATCGGCGGGATGCCCGCGTCGATGCCGACCTTCACCAGGTAGGGGATCGCCAGGCCGGCCAGGTTGGACACGATGATGATGCCGGTGAGCAGGGCGATCGCCTTGCGGTGCGGCGTGAGCAGGTCGCCGAGCAGTCTGCGGGAGCGCTCCCGCAGTAACACCGTCACCGCCTCGGACAGGTCGTCCTGATTCTCGGAGGCGACGCCCCGCCAGTCGGCCGCGCTCGATGCCGTGCTGGTTGTCGTGGTCGTCATCGGAGTGCTCCTTCCGAGGGGTCGAAATCGGCGTCCTGGGCGAGCAGCTCGCGGTATTCGGGCACCTCGTCGAGCAGGTCGTGGTGCCGCCCGACGTGCGTGATCGTGCCGTCCCTGAGCAGCGCCACCTTGTCGGCCAGCAGGACCGTGGAGGCGCGGTGGGCGACCACGATGCCGGTCGCCTCGCGCAGCACGTGCCGCAGCGCCTCCTCCACCAGCGCCTCCGTCTCGACGTCGAGCGCGGACAGCGTGTCGTCGAGGACCAGGATGCGCGGCTTGCTCAGCACGGCCCGCGCCAGCGCCAGGCGCTGCCGCTGGCCGCCGGACAGGGACATGCCCTGCTCGCCGATCCGGGTGTCGAGGCCCCAGGGCAGGTCGTACACGAACATGGCCTGGGCGGTGCGGATGGCGTCGTCGAGCTCCTCCTCGGTGGCGTCGTGGCGGCCGAGCGTGAGGTTCTCGCGCACGCTCATCGAGAACAGCGTCGGCTCCTCGAACGCCGTGGCCACCACCTCACGCAGCGCGGGCAGCGACAGGTCGCGCACGTCGTGTCCGTCGATCGTGACCCGGCCTCCGGTGGGGTCGATCAGCCGGGGTACGAGCGAGGTCATCGTCGTCTTGCCCGAGCCGGTCGCGCCGACGATGGCGACCGTCTCGCCGGGCCGTACCTCGAGCCACACGTCACGGAGCACCGGCTGGTCGGCGCCGGGGAAGCGGAACTCCACGCCCTCGAAGCGCAGGTGGCCGCGCGGCCGCTCGATCGACCCGGTGCCGCCCTCGATGGCCGGGACCGTGTCCATGACCTCCATGACCCGGTCGGCGGAGGTCATCGCCTCCTGGGCCATCGCCAGGATGTAGCCGAGGCTGGCGACCGGCCAGACGAGCTGCAGCATCAGCGTGGTGAACGCGACCAGCGTGCCCAGCGTCATCGAGCCACCGCCCACGGCCAGCGCGCCGAGCAGCAGGACCAGGGCGAGCGTGATGTTGGGGATCACTTCGAGGAAGGTGAAGAAGCGGGCGGACAGCCGCACCTTGTCCATCGAGGTGCCGTAGACCGTGCGCGCCGTGTCGTCGAACTGGTCGAACACGTGGTGCCGGCGGCCGAACGCCTTGATCGTCCGGATGCCGATCGCCGACTCCTCGACGACCGTGGCGAGGTCTCCCTGCTGGTCCTGGACCTGGCGGGAGATCCTGATGTACTTCTTCTCAAAGCGCAGTGACACCAGCACGATCGGCACCGCCGACGCGGCCACCAGCAGCCCGAGCGGCCAGTACATGTTCAGCAGCAGCACCGTCACGGTGGTCAGCTGCAGGATGTTCATGACCAGGAAGAGCATGCCGAAGCCGAGGAAGCGGCGGATCGTGGACAGGTCGGTGGTGGCCCGCGACAGCAGCTGGCCCGACTGCCAGTCGTTGTGGAAGCCCATCGGCAGGCGCTGCAGATGCGCGTAGAGGTCGTCGCGGATCTGGGTCTCCAGCCCGAGGACCGGGCCGGTCTGCGTCCAGCGCCTGAAGAAGATCAGGAACGCTTCGAGTACGCCCACGCCCAGGGCGATGAGCCCGAGGGGGAGCAGGGCGCCGGAGTCGCCGCGCAGCACGGGCCCGTCGACGACCTCCTTGCCCACGAGAGGCAGGGCGATGCTCGCCCCGATGCCGATGACCGCGGCCAGCCAGATGAAGACCAACCTGAGGACGTAGGGGCGGAGATAGGGCTTCATCCGCCACAGTGCGTTGGAGGTGAGCGGCTTGGAGATGGGCAGGGGACGGCGAGGAGAACGCGTATCGGGAGGCATCCCATCCAGGCTAATACGTTGGATCAACCGATTTTCTGGCAGGCACCGCCTGCTCCGTGCGGCCAAAGCGGAACAGTTTTCCAACCGCTTGGCCCATGGAAAGGAGCCCGGTCAGAGGGCAAGCGGTGCTGCCCGCCGGCCGAGCCGCCCTGGTCTGAAAGTCAGAAGGCGAAGGGGCGCGGGGTGTCGCGTGAGGTCACCCACTGCAGTTCGGTGAAGTCCTCGGCGGCGAAGCCCACGCCGAAGCGCCCCCAGCCGCTGTCCTTGACCCCGCCGAACGGCATCTGCGGCTCGTCGTTGACCGGCTGGTCGTTGATGTGCACGATCCCCGCCTCCAGCCGCCGGGCGATCTCCAGTCCCCGGCTCGGCCGCCCGGTCAGCACGGCCGCGGTCAGGCCGAAGCGCGACTCGTTCGCCCGCCGTACCGCCTCGTCCGCGTCCTCGACGACGTCGAGGATGACGACGGGACCGAAGGTCTCGTCGAAGGCGAGTTCGGCGCCGGCCGGCACGCCGGTGAGTACGGTGGCCGGGTAGCACGGCGGCTCGGGGGTGCCGCCCGCGAGCACGCCGGCGCCCATCGCGACGGCCTCCTCGACGCGGCGGGTGACGAGTGAGAGCGCCCACTTGTTGATCAGCGGGCCGATGACCGTGCGCGGGTCGGCCGGGTCGCCCATCGGCAGCGTGGCCGCCTTGGCGGCGAACCGTTCGGTGAACTCGCCGGCGATCGCCCGCTCGACGTAGATGCGGCGGGCGCACATGCACACCTGTCCCTGGTGGACGAAGGCGCCGTAGGCGGCGGCGTTCACCGCGTAGCCGAGGTCGGCGTCGGCCAGCACGATCAGCGGGTTGTGGCCGCTGAGCTGGAGCACGATGCGCTTGAGGTGCCGCCCGGCCGCCTCGGCCAGCCGCCGGCCGGTGACGGTCGAGCCGGTGAAGTTGACGCGGCGCACGTGCGGGTGGCCGATGAGCTCCTCGGCGATCGCACCGGCGTCGCCCGGCGCGTGGGTGACCACGTTGAGCACCCCGGCAGGCAGTCCGGCCTCGGCGAACACCTCCGCCCAGAGCGCGCCGCCGGTCAGCGGCGACTCCTCGGAGGGCTTCAGCACGACGGTGTTGCCCAGCGCCATCGGCCCCACGATGGCCCGCGCGGCCAGGACCAGCGACGCGTTCCACGGCGCGATGGCGGCCACCACGCCGACCGGGCCCCGGATGGCGTACGCGCGGGTGCCGGGCACGTCCGACGGCATGATCTGCCCGACCGCGCCGTGGGCCAGCCCGGACGCCTGACGCAGCAGCGAGGTGCAGAAGCCGATGTGCGTCATGGCGACCTGCCGGGTGCAGCCGATCTCGGCCGTCAGGAGCCCGGCGATCTCCTCGGTCCGCCGCTCGACGACGTCGGCGGCGCGGAGCAGGATGAGCTGCCGGTCCGTCGGCGACGTCGCCGCCCAGGAGGCGAACGCGGCGTGCGCCGCCTCGACACCGTGCCGGGCGTCCTCGGCGTCGCCCGCGGCGACCTCGGCCAGGACGGCGCCCGTCCACGGGTTGTGCTTGTCGTATCGCCGCCCGGTGCCGGAGTCGGACCAGCGCCCGTCGATGTAGTGCCGCACCGCCAGGATCACGAGGCCGAGTCTTCCAGACGGTAGCCGACCGGCAGCAACGGGACCTGGGCCCGGCCGGCGAACAGGCCCCACAGTCCGCGCGGCAGGAACAGCGCGAACGCGACGGCGACCAGGCCCAGCCCGATCAGGTAGAGGGCGCCCGCGTCGGCGAAGACGTACTGCACGGAAAAGAACAGGACCGCGCCGACGATCGGCCCCTCGAACGTGCCGAGCCCGCCCACGAGCACCATGAAGATCATGTACGCGGTCCACTGGACGCCGAAGATCGACTGGGGCTGGATGAACAGCGTGTTCGCCAGCGTCAGCGCCCCGGCCGCGCCGCAGCCGAACCCGGCCAGCACGAACAGCAGCGCCTTCAGCGGCCGTACCCGCACCCCCACCGACGCGGCCGCGTCCTCGTCGTCGCGGATGGCCTGCAACGCCGCGCCCGTCCGGTGCCGCAGCAGGGCGAAGACGAGGGCGAGCAGCAGCAGCGCGAACGCCAGCGTGATCCAGTACGTGTAGGCGCGGCGCAGGTCGGGGCCGTAGACGTTCAGCCCGCGCAGCGACACCCCGGTGCCGCCGCCGAGGTCGTGGTCGAAGGTGACCAGCAGCGCCAGCACCTCGGCCACGACCCAGGTGCCGACCGCGAACCGGCCGCCGCGCAGCCGCAGGACCAGGGGGGACAGCAGCGCCGCGAGCACCGCCGAGCCCAGCGAGGCGAGCACCACGGCCGGGTAGGGGCTCATCCCCCACTGGGTGAGGAAGATCGTGCCGTACGCGCCGGCGCCGATGAACGCCTGCTGCCCGACCGACACCATCCCGCCGTAACCGGCCAGCGCGTTCCACATGACGGCCAGGATCAGGAAGATGAACAGGCTGGTGAGCTGCTGCACGACGTTGGCGGTCACCATGTACGGCATGCCGCACAGCGCGAGCGCGGCGACCACCACGCAGGTAGAGGCGACCCGGGAGGCGGTGCTGGAGCGGCGGACCCGCCGGCCGGTGGTCATGGGGCGCTCCGGGTGGCGACGGACCTGCCGCGCGGGCCGGCCAGGATGACGAGGAAGACGAGGTGCCCGGCCAGGATCGAGTACTGCGGGTCGATCGTGCCCCCGACGGTCTGCGCGATGCCCAGGACGACGCCGCCGGCCAGCGTCCCCCACAGCGAGCCGAGCCCGCCGATGACCACGGCCTCGAAGGCGAAGATGAGCTGGGTGGGACCGGCCGAGGGGTCGAAGGTGGACCGGATCGCCAGGAACACCCCGGCCAGCGTGGCCGTGGCGACAGCGATGGCGGTCGCCCTGGCGTACACCGACGAGGCCGGGATGCCGACGAGCGCGGCGGTGTCGGGGTCCTGCGCGGTGGCCCGCATCTCGCGGCCGAAACCGGTACGGCGCAGCACGAGGTGCAGCCCGCCGAGCACGAGCACGGCCGCGGCCAGCACCAGCAGCCCGAAGACGGGCACCGAGAGCTGCCCGGTGACGGGCAGGCTCGCGGTGGAGATCCACCCGGCCTGCGCGCCGAGCGAGTGCACGTCCGGGGAGAAGGCGCGCAGCAGCGCGTTCTGGATGACGATGGCCAGGCCGAAGGTGGTCAGCAACGGGATCAGCGGCCCGCCCCGCAGGCTGCGCGCGAGCACGGTGCGCTGGAGCAGGTAGCCCACGCCGAGCATGACGGGCAGCGCGGGCACCAGCGCGACCCACGGCGAGACGCCCAGCCGGTCCACCAGCGCCCACACCAGGAAGGTGCCCAGGATCGCCAGGTCGCCGTGCGCCAGGTTGATGATCCGCATGACGCCGAACATCAGCGACAGCCCGCAGGCGAACAGCGCGTACAGGCCGCCCAGGAAGACGCCCTGCACCACGGCGTTGACCCAGTTCATCGCGGCTCCGCGCTGATGCCGAAGTAGGCCTCGGTCACCTGGTCGCGGGTGACCGCACCGCTGGCCGACTCCAGCGCGATCGCGCCTTCGAGGAGGCAGATGACGCGGTCGCTCACCGACAGGGCGCGCCGCAGATCCTGCTCGACGAGGACCACCGTCGCGCCGCTCGCGAGCACCCGCGACAGCGACGCGTACACCGTGTCGACCGCGATCGGCGACAACCCGAGCGACACCTCGTCGATGAGCAGCAGGCGCGGGTTGGTCATCAGGGCCCGGCCGATGGAGGCGGCCTGCTGCTCGCCGCCGGACAGGTCGGCGGCGCGCCGGCGCAGGAGTGGTTTCAGCATGTCGAACGCGTCGAGCACGGTGTCGAGGCGCCACTCGCCCGGCCGCCCCCGCCGGCCCGCGACCAGCAGGTTCTCCTCGACCGTCAGCTCGGCGAACAGCCTGCGGCCCTCCGGGACCAGTGCGATGCCCCGCCCGACCCGCCGGTGGGCGGGCAGCGCGGTGATGTCGGCGCCGTCGAACACGACGGTGCCATCCGCGGCCGGATGCGCGCCCGCGATCGTGCGCAGCAGCGTGGTCTTGCCCGCGCCGTTCGCGCCGATGAGGGCGACGCATTCGCCCTCGTCCACGGCGAGCGACACGCCGCGTACGGCGGTCAGCAGCCCGTGCCGGGCGACGAGTCCCGCCACGCGCAGCAGGCTCATGTCGCGCCCCTTCCGAGGTAGGCGTCGATGACGACCGCGGTCCGCAGCACCTCGGCGGGCACGCCGTCGGCGATGACCCGCCCGGCGTCCATGCACACCAGCCGGTCGACCACCTTCAGCAGGATGTGCACGATGTGCTCGATCCAGACGACGCCGATCCCGAGGGCGAGCAGTTGCTTGACGGTGATGACCAGGTCTTCGGCCTCGGCGTCCGTGAGCCCGCCGCCGATCTCGTCGAGGAGCAGCACACGGGGGCCCGTCGCCAGGGACCGGGCGAGTTCGAGCCGCTTGCGGTGCATCAGACCGAGGCTCTCCGCCCGCCGGTTCGCCACGTCGACGAGCCCGCACAGCTCCAGCACCTCGACGCAGCGCGCGTACAACCGCGACCGTGACAGCCCCGCCCCGTAGGACGCGCCGACCAGGACGTTCTCCAGGACGGTCATCCCCCCGAAGGGCCGGGGCACCTGGAACGCCCGGCCCACGCCCCGGCGGCAGCGCAGCTCGGTACGCAGGCCCGTCACGTCCTCCCCGTCGATGAACACGCGGCCCGCGGACGGCGTGACGGACCCGGCCAGGACGCCGAGCAGCGTCGTCTTACCCGCGCCGTTGGGCCCGACGATGCCGACCGCCGCCGCCGGGCCGACCTCGAAGTCCACGCCGTCGAGCACCCGCAGCGCCCCGTAGTCCTTGGTCAGGCCGTGCCCGGCGAGCACCGGCGCGGTCATGCGCGATACGGCCGCAGCTTGGCCGCGACGGGGACATTGGGGTCGGAGGAGTTCTCGCACAGCACGAAGGTCACCTTGTCCCGGCCGCCCGCCGGCGCCGCCACCCACTGGCCGCCCAGGATCGGCGTGGCCACCACGTTGGCGTTGGGCCCCTTACCCCATTGGAGGCGGCCGACCGGCGTCGCCACGTCCAGCGTGCGGATCGCGGCGGCCACGGCGGCCTTGTCCTTGGGGTCGGACGCCTTCGACAGCGCCGCCGCGGCGACGTCGAACAGCGCCAGGCTCGGCCCGAGCTGCTGGTTCCACTGCTTGCCCGTGGACTCCCGGTAGCCGTCGGCGAGCCCCTGAGAGGTGAGCTTCGTCAGCGACGAGGTGTAGGGGTAGGCGGGCGCCCAGTAGGCGCCGCCCGCGATGTTGACGCCGATGGGGCCGAGCGCCTCGATCTGCGACGGGAACAGCCCGGTCTTCGCCACCTGCGCGATCTTCGGGGTGTAGCCCTGCTGCGCGGCCTGCTGCCAGAACGTGGCGAAGTCCGGCGGGATCGGGAAGGTGTTGAAGATCTCGCAGTCCTCGGCCTTGAACTTCGCGATCTGCGCCGAGAAGTCGTTGGTGCCGTCGGTGTAGGCCCCGGGATCGACGATCGTGTAGCCGGCCTTGGTCAGCAGCGGGCCGAGCGCCTGGCGGATGGCGTTGCCGTCGGAGTCGTTGGGCCACATGACCCCGACCTTCTTGTTCGTCGCGATCTGCGGCCACAGGTGCGTGTAGGCGTTGGCGAACTGCTCCACGCCGAAGCAGAAGTGGAAGGTGAACTTGAAGGCGTCCTGCTGGCCGGGTTCGGCGCCCCGGCCGAAGTACCAGGCCTCCCACGGCACGACGGTCGAGACACACGGCACCCCGGCGGCCTCGCAGGCGTCCGAGACCGGGTTCACCGTCTCCGGCGTCGAGGTCGTCAGCATCAGGTCGACGCCCGAGCCGTTGATCAGGTCGTTGGCCACCTGGGACGCGCGTTGCGGGTTCGACTGGCCGTCCCTGTCGATGATCTCGACGGTGTACTTCGCGCCGGCGACGGTCAGCCCGCCGGCGAACGCCTTGCGGGCCAGCCCCAGCACGTACGCGTCGGGCTCGCCGAACCCGGCCGCGGGCCCCGTCCGCGGACTGACGAACCCGATCTTGAGAGCGGCCGAGCCGCCTCCACCGCCGCTCGCCGGGTTCTGACACGCCGACAGCAGGGGGACGGACAGGGCGGTGGCGGCGAGCACCTGCCGCCTGGTTAAGCCGGAGGAGGGAGATCGGTTCACGCGCGCCTCCAGGACGAGGTGGAGAGTGATCGGAACGTACGAGCGCGCGTGCCGCAAGTCAACACAGCGTTCGAACATATGAAACGCTTGCGCCATGACCTCCCAGTCGCTGGAGCGCGGGCTGCTGATCCTCTCGACGTTCAGCGAGGCCCGGCCGATCCTCGGCATCGCCGACCTGGCCCGTTCGGCCGGCCTGAACAAGAGCACGACCTACCGCTACGTCGCCACGCTGGCCAAGCTCGGCTACGTTCAGCAGGACCCCGAGACGAAGAAGTACTCCCTGGGGCCGCGGGTCGTCGACCTCGGCTTCGCCGCGATCAACTCGATGGAGATCACCCGGGTCGCCGCCCGCCACCTGCAAGCCCTGTCCGACGAGACCGGCTACGCCGCCAGCATGGCCGTGCTCGACGGGCCCGACATCGTCTACGTGGAGCGGCGGCGCAGCGGCCGGGGCGGCGGCGGGTTCGCGGTCGATCTCAACCTGCACGTCGGCTCGCGGCTGCCGGCCTACTGCACCTCGATGGGCAAGGTCCTGCTCGCCTTCCGCGAGCCCACCGCGCTGCGCGCGCTGCTCGACCGCACCGACTTCGCCCGGCGCGGCCCCCGCACCATCACCGCGCGCGAGCAGCTCGTCTCCGCCCTGGAGCGGGTACGGCAGAGCGGCATCGCGGTCAACGATGAGGAGCTCGCCCCGGGGCTGCGGTCCCTGGCGGCGCCGGTGCGCGACAGGTCGGGCAACGTCGTGGCGGCCATCAACATCGCGGTGCACCTGACGACCTGGAACGTCCCCGTCGACTCGGTCGTGGGCCGCCTGGAGGGGCCGCTGCGCCGTACCGCCGCGGAGATCTCCAGCGGGCTCGGCTTCCGCGGCGGAAATTTGTGTTCCAGTAGCTGAAACGCCGTATTGATTGCGGCGCACCACGGAACTACATTCGGCCCTTGTCCGCGAGCGAAGGGGGCAGCGGTGTTCCTCGACCCAGCAACCTGGCAGGGCCGGATCTTCGTCGCCGGGGCCTGGTCTCCTGGCGGCGGCGGCACGATCGACGTCACCGAGCCCGCGACGGGCTCCGTACTCGGGCAGGCCGGCCTGGCCGACGCGGCCGACCTCGGCAGGGCCGCCGAGAGCGCGGCCGAGGCGCAGCGCGAATGGGCCGCCACCCCGCACCCCCGGCGCGCGGCCGTGCTGCGGCGCGCGGCGCAGCTCTGGACCGAGCACGCGGAAGAGATCACCTGGTGGAACGTCCGCGAGGTCGGTGCGGTGCCCGCCATGGCCGGGTTCGCCGTGCACGTCGCCGAGCAGGAGTGCTACGAGGCGGCGAGCCTGCCCAGCCGGTCCTACGGGGAGCTGCTGCCGAGCGAGGAGCCGCGCCTGTCGATGGCCAGGCGGATGCCCGTCGGCGTCGTCGGGGTCATCTCGCCGTTCAACGTGCCGATCATCCTGGGGATCCGCTCGGTCGCGCCCGCGCTGGCCCTGGGCAACGCGGTCATTCTCAAGCCCGACCCCAGGACCGCCGTGACCGGCGGCGTGACGATCGCCCGTGTCCTGGAGGAGGCGGGCCTGCCGCCGGGGGTCTTCCAGATGCTGCCCGGCGGGAGCGACGTGGGCGAGGCGATGGTGACGCACCCGCTGGTGCGCGTCATCTCCTTCACCGGCTCGACCGCCGCGGGCCGCCGGGTGGGCGAGCTCGCCGGCCGGCACCTCAAGCGGGCGCACCTGGAGCTCGGCGGCAACTCGGCGCTGATCGTCCTCGACGACGCCGACGTGGACCAGGCCGCCAACCTCGCCGCGTTCGGCACGTTCTTCCACCAGGGCCAGATCTGCATGACGACCGGACGGCACCTGGTGCACGAGCGCGTCTACGACGACTTCGTGGAACGGCTCGCCGCCAAGGCCGCGAACCTGCCGGTCGGCGACCCGGCGAGCCAGGAGGTCGCGCTCGGCCCGCTGATCGACGTCGGGCAGCGCGACCGGATCCACCGGGTGGTCACCGCGAGCGTGGACGCCGGCGCCAAGCTCGCCGCGGGTGGCACCTACGACGGGCTGTTCTACCCGGCGACCGTGCTGTCGGAGGTGACGCCGGACGCGCCCGCCTTCACCGAGGAGATCTTCGGGCCCGTCGCGCCGGTCGCCCGGTTCTCCGGCCTGGAGGAGGCCGTACGCCTGGCCACCGCCACCGAGTACGGGCTGTCGCTGGGCATCGTCACCCGGGACGTGATGAAGGGCCTGGCCCTGGCCGACCGCATCCCGACCGGCATCGTGCACATCAACGACCAGACGGTCAGCGACGAGGCCAACAGCCCGTTCGGCGGCATCGGCGCCTCCGGCACGGGAGCCCGCTTCGGCGGCGCGTCCGCCAACATCGACGCCTTCACCGAGACCCGCTGGGTCACCGTGCGCGGCGAGCCACCCACGTACCCCTTCTAGGACTCGCATCAGCGATCGGCGTCGCCCTCCTCAAGGATCTTGGCGGCGGCGGCCGGATCCATGAGCGTGGACCAGACCTGTTCAGCTCCATAGAGAGGCCGATGCGGAAGCCGGTATTCGAATCCCCAGTTGTCGCGGTCGCAGCCCGGTATACGGGCGAGGATCACCGCGACGATGTCGTCGGGGGCGCTCCCGACGATCCGTACAGCGACATAGGTGGCGTATCCATCCTCCGCGCGGACCTGAATACCCAGGACGAAGGTTCGCATGTCGACGACATGCTCATGCCCGTCGCGCAGAGAGTCGCGCACCAAGCCGCAGACGATGGCGTCCAAGCGACGGCGCAGCCGGGTGGCCGCCTCCAGTTGGTATCGCTCGTAATCGTCTTTACCAGGCAGCAGCCATCCGACGTAGGCGGACGAGGAGAGCGGTTTGGTATGCGCAGCGTTGTACCGGGCGCGGGCAGCCACGGCGTCACGCTCCAGCCCAGCGTAGAAGTCGTCGCCAGACCCCTCTTCCCGCAACCCTGCGGCGATCAACCAGGGCAGAGTCTGCTCCGTCCAGACCGCGCCACGCCACCGCTGAATTTTGACCTTGAACAGGATCTGGTCATCGATCGCCCGAATTCGCTCATGCCGGGTGCCTTCATCAGCGAACCGCTCGCTCGCCTTGGCCAGGAGAGGATGGTCGATCTCGTCGAGCGGGTCATCAGCGGGAGGTAGGGGGATCGACAGATCCTCGCGAAGTGCGCGGATCGTCGGGCGGACACGCTCCATGCCAGTCAGCGCTCTTCCCGCACTCCGCCGAGCTCGTCGATCCGATCGGCACTCAGCCCCGTCAACAACGAGATCTCCGATCGGGCGCTACCGTCGAGCTTGGCCATCGTGGCGAGCATGTTCTGCCGGATCTCTTCGCGGCGGATCTCCAGATAGGCCTTGATGGCCTCGGCGACGAAGTCCTTCTTCGCCATCTTCAGCTGGTGGGCCCCGATATCGGCGAGGTCCGCATACTCCTGCTCGACCTTCAACACTGCCAGCGTCACCACAACCACCACTTCCCGGTTAGCCTCAGGGTACCTAGGTTACCTAGGGTCGACAACGGCAAGCGTGGTGCTCTCTGCGGGCCGATGAGTCAACGCCCAAACGCATCGAAGATCTGAAGGCAGGCTTTCCAACGGACGGTCTCCGAATTTGTCCGTTGAACTCCCATATATCGGCCGCAGGCTCAGCTCCCTAAGCCGTGGCGGCCGGCGTAGTGGGTGGCCTCGACGCGGTTGCGGACCCCGATCTTGGCGAACACGTTGTTGATGTGCGTCTTGACCGTGGCCTCGCCGATGAACAGCGCCGCGGCGATCTCCGCATTGCTCAGCCCGCCCGCGATCAGGCCGAGTACCTCGGCCTCGCGGGCTGTCAGGCCGCCGGGCAACTGCCGCGCCGTGGGCCGAGGTGCGCGGTCCATCGCTGCCACCAGCCGGTCCGACACCTTGGCGTCGAAGGTCGACTGCCCAGTGACGGCCGAACGCAGCGCCGCCGCGATCTCGGCGCGGCCCGCGTCCTTGGTCAGGTAGCCGCGCGCCCCTGCCCGCAGCGCGCGGGCGATCGACTCGTCGTCGATGTAGGTGGTGAGGACGACGACCGCTATGCCGGGATACTCGCTGACGATCCGGCCGGTCGCCTCGACGCCGTCCATGACGGGCATCCTCAGGTCCATCAGCACGACGTCCACGGGGTGCGCGCCGTCCGCGCCATTTGCGCCGTCCGCGCTATCTGCGCCATCCGCGTCGTCCACGCAGTCCCCGCCGCCCGCGTCGTGCGCGGTGTCGGCGGTGTTCGTGGCCAGCAGGGCGAGGGCCTGGCGGCCGTCGCCGGCCGTGCCCAGGACCTCGACGTCCTCGACCAGGCCGAGCAGGGCGGCCAGGCCCTCGCGCATCACCTGCTGGTCGTCCACCACGACCACCCTGATCACTCCCGCACCCCCACGGCCGCCCCTGCCTCCACCGATCTGATCATTCCGGCACCTCCGCGGTCACGTGCCAGCTTCCGTCCTGGTGGCCGGAGTGGAGCGTGCCGCCGGCCAGCGCGAGTCGTTCGCGCATACCGGTCAGCCCGAACCCGCCCTCCGCTGATACCTCGGCGCGCAGCGGGTTGCGTACTCGCAATCGCACCATATCGGCGGTGAAGTCGAGGGTCATCGACACGGGCGCGTCCGGCGCGTGCTTGGCCGCGTTCGTCAGGGCCTCCCGCGCGGTCCCGAGCAGCGAGACGGTGGCCGCCGACGACAGCCCGCGCTGGACCCCGTCCGCGTGGAAGTCCACCGGCGACCGGTGGTCTCGCCGATGCACCTCGGCCAGCGCCGCGAGCGCGCCGGCCAGCGAGGGGATGTCCTGCCGCAGCGCGGCGACCGCGTTGCGGGCCTCCGCCAGGCCGTCGGCGGCCAGCCCGCGCGAGCGCCGCACCGTCGCCAGCGCGGTGGCCACGTCGCCCTTCTCCGCCAGCATGGCCTCGGCCAGCTCCAGTTGCACACCCAGCGCGCCCAGCGAGTGCGCGAGTACGTCGTGGATCTCGCGGGCGATCCTGGTGCGCTCGTCCAGCGCGGCGGCGCGGGCCTGCTCCGCCTGGGCGAGCCGGGTCTGCTCCAGGAGCCGTTCGGCCTGCTCCCGCCGTACGACGTGCTGGCGGTGATTGATGCCGATCAGCGTGATCGCCAGCAGCAGCATCGCATGTCCGAACGCGTCAGCCGGTGGCTCCCCGGAGATCGGCCAGGTCAGTACGGCCAGCGCCATCGCGCCCGCGCTGACGGCCATGATGGCGGCCACGGGTGGGGCGGACAGTGCGGCGAACCGGGCGAGGTTGATCGCCGTGAGGAGCAGCGCGGAGCTGTCCTCGGCGGCCCCGAGTGCCACGGCGGGCAGCAGCGCCGCCGCACCCAGCGACCCGGCCGCGAGCCCGGGCCGTGACCGGTCGAACGCCACGAACAGCAGCCAGCACCCGGCGCCGATCCCGTACAGACCCCACACCCATGGCGTGCTCTCCCTGGCGGTGACCAGGGTGGCGGTGACGAACAGCGTGCCGAACACCTGCACCACCAGCCAGCCCGGCGCGATGGTGTCCGGCAGCGACCGTTTCCCCTTCATGCGCTGATTCCACCAGGTGCGCAGTGGTCAGCGCAGGCGGGTGATGACCTCGAGCAGGAGGAGCCGGTAGGCGATGAACCCGACCAGCACCACACCGGCGACCACCACGATCGCGATCAACGCCTTGCCGTTCACCTTGCCTCCTTTGAGCGATTCCTGCGCTTTGCCGGCTGCGAGCCTGAGCAGTTCGTTCCTGTCCATGGCCCATGACGCTAGGGATCGGGGCGGGTGGAGCGGCACCGCCGGATGGTGGAGATCCGGGTGGAGAAGCAGGGTGGAGCGCCTAGACGGCCTGGCTCCGGCCATGGGTCTTGCGTGAAGGCGCCGCGTCCACTGACGGGCGGGGGCGGAGCAGTCCGGCGTGCCGTTGGATGTCGGCCGTGGCGGCGTCCAGCTTCTCCTCGTCGGGGAGCGTGGTGTTGCCCTCGTACGTGACCCCCTCCGGCACGTCGCCCGACCCGACCGGGTCGGCGTCCCAGAAGTTGCCCCGGTAGACGACGTTCTCCAGCGGCGGCGACACCTGGAGGACGGCGGTGTTGTCGGCGCGCGCGACCACGTTGTCCTCGACGGTCACCCACGCGGCGCCGTAGTCGGTGTAGAGGGCGAAGTTGTACGGCGTGCGGGTGTCCTTGATGACGTTGCCCCGGATCACCGCGCCGTTCTCGTACGAGTCGCCCTGCGGGCCCGACAGGTAGACGCCGCCGCCGTCGGCCAGCACCAGCATCGTGCCGACGGTGAGGTTGCGCAGGATGCGGGTGCCCTGGGCGGGCCCGGCCACGATGCCGCAATGGGGCACGTCCCCGACCTGGTTGTGGGCGACCGTGCAGCCCTTGGTGCCCAGCAGCGCGATGCCGGGGGAGCCGGCGAACTCCAGGCCGGTGTGGTGGATCCAGTTGTCCTCGACCAGGGCGTTCTCGGTCCCGGTGACGGAGACGGCGGTGGCCGAGAGCGTGTCGAAGTCGCACCCGCGCACGCTGACGTCCGCGCCGCCGGTGAGCCCCAGCCCGGCGGCGCCCATCCGGGTGAAGCGGCAGCGCTCGATCTCCACGCGTTCACCGCCCTCGACCACCACGCACGCGGGAATCGTGGCCGACGCGCGCGGCACCGTCACCCACGCCTGCCCCTCGACCAGCGACACCTTGTCGACGGGGCCGCCCTCGTAGTAGCCGCTCCCGTGGTAGTGCAGGAAGCCTTCCGCCCGGCCGGGCCGCAGCCAGGTGGCGTCGGCGAAGACCAGGCCACGGAAGGACACTCCGCTCGTGCCGGTGACACGCAGCAGCGTCTCCAGAACCGGGGCGACCACCCGCGTACGGTCCGGCGCCTGTCCCGGGAGGGGCAGGTAGCGCAGGACGTGGTGGCCGGGCCGCGAGCGGTCCAGGACGAAGGTGCCGGGCTCGGTGAGGAAGGTGACATCGTTCTCGATCCGGGTCGGCAGGCCGGGCCCGCGTGAGGTGTTGCCTTCCCAGGCGAAGTTGTAGAGGTCGAGGGCCCACCCGAAGCCGGGCTGAGCCATGGTGATCGCGGTCCCCCCGGTGCGGCCGGCGACCGCGGCGACGCCGCAGCGGGCCTCGGTCCACGGGTAGACGCCGCGGTGGACGAACTCGACGTCGGCGGGGCTGTGCCAGGTCAGGGGGGCCGCGCTGTCGGTCTCGTAGCCGGTCTCCGTCATGGTCGCGGTGCCGGGCAGGCCGTCTATGGCGGCGCGCTCGGATCTGCGGCCGTCGACGTAGAGCTGGCGCGTGTCCAGATCACCGACGTCGGCCAGCCACACACCGTCCTCGACCCGCCAGCCGGTGATCTCCCGCCCGCCGCTGACGACGACCTCCTCCTGATCGGCGGTCCCGTAGCCGTGGGCCTGGTAGCCGATCCGGTGACCGTCACGGCCGGAGTCGGCCTCGGTGAGCTCGAACGGCGCGGTCAGCACGTGGGTCCCGGACCGTAACTGGACGACGACGTCTCCAGTCGCGGTCCGGGCGGCGTCCCGGGCGCGGTGCAGGCCGGCGAACGGGCGCTCCGCAGTGCCGGGCCAGGAGTCGTTGCCCGATGGATCGACGTGGAACTCGGTCATGATGCACCGCCTTTGCAGTTTATGATGTACACAAGGTATTACACCATAAACAAGGGAGGTGCCAATGGCCGGAGGCGGCGCGGGTGATCCCGACGACGGGGTGGAGCTGCTGTGGCAGGAAGGCGACGGCGAGCCGCGACCGGGGCTGAGCCTGGGCCGGATCGTCCGGGCCGCGGTCGAGCTGGCGGACGCCGACGGGCTGGAGGGCCTGTCGATGCGCAAGGTCGCCGAACGGCTCGGGTTCACCACGATGTCGCTCTACCGCCACGTGCCCGGCCGTGACCACCTGCTCGACCTCATGCGCGACGCCGTCATCGGCCTCCCGGGCACGATCCCGCCCGAAGGGGCCGTCGCGGAGCCGGCCGGCGAGGCGGGCGGCGAGGCGGGCGGGTGGCGGGCGCGGCTGGAGGCGTGCGCGCGTGAAGGGTGGGAGCTGCGTAAACGGCATCCCTGGGTGGCCGAGGTGCGGGGCACCCGCCGGGTGCCGGGTCCCAACGCCGTCGCCCACTACGAGTACATGCTGAGCGCCGTCTCCGGCACCGGCCTCGCGCCCGCGGAGATGATCGCCGTCGTCGGGCTCGTCGCCCGGTTCGTCGACTCCGAGGCCGTCCGGCTGGCGGAGGTGGCGCGGACCGAGCGGCTCAGCGGGGTGAGCGAGGAGGAGTGGTGGGGCGCTCGCGACACGCTATACGCGCGCCTCGACCGCTACCCGACCCTCACCTACCTGTGGGAGGCGGGGGGTTACGACGAGCCGGAGGACCCGTTCGAGTTCGGCCTGCGCCGGGTGCTGGACGGCATCGAGGTGCTGGTGCAAGAGCGTGATGAAACGCGTGACGAAAGCTGTCGGATATGTGGCGCGCCGGTCGAACGGGCCGCGTCGGGCCGGCCGCGCGCGTACTGCTCGCGGGCCTGCCAGCAGCGCGCCTACCGCAAACGCAGATCCGGCTGACCATCGCGGCCGGGAGACGCGCTCATTCGCGGTCGAGAACGTTCATGACCATGATGAGCCCCCGCACCGAGTCGTCGGCCTTGCGCAGGTGGGAGAGCTGCAGGGTGAGCGAGGTGGGGCGTCCTTGCCGGTTGACGGCGTTGAGCACCATCCGGCCGGCCGGGTCGGCGCTCTGGCCGTCGAGGAGCGCGGCCCGCAGGTACGGGTCCAGCGAGTCGAGCGGCAGGCCGAGGTCCAGGGCGTCGAGTTTGCCGCCCACAGCCTCCGCCGAGCGGACGCCCCACAGCTCCTCGGCCCCGCGGCTCCAGACCATCACCCGTAGCTCGTGGTCGAGGACCACCACGGCGTCGCCGAGACCGCGCACCACCGCGGACACGAACTGGTTGGCCTGGTCCAGCTCGACGCTCCGCGACGTCAGCACGTCGTTGATGTGCTGGAGCTCGCCGTTGGTGGACTGGAGCTCCTCGTTCATCGTCTCCAGTTCCTCGTTGGTGGACTGGAGCTCTTCGTTGGTGGTCTCCAGCTCTTCGTTGGTGGACTGGAGTTCCTCGTTGGTGGTCTCCAGTTCCTCGTTGAGCGACTGCAGCTCCTCGTACGCCTGCTCCAGCTCCCTGTTGGCCTGCTCGACCTCGTCGCGCAGCCTGCGATAGCGGGTGACGTCGGAGAAGTGGATGCCCACGCCGACGTGTTCGCCGCCGGCCAGGAGCGGGACGACCGAGATGTCGAAGACGCCGCCGTCGGCCACGCCGGCCCGATGCCAGGTGACCTCCCGCAGCTCGACCGGGCGCTGGTCCTGACAGGCCCGCTCGATCACCGAGCGCAGCTCGACGGGCCGGTAGGACACCTCCAGATCCTGGAAGGGGCGCCCGATGTCGCGGGGGTTGAGGTTGAACAGGGACTCCGCCCGGGAGTTGACCAGGGCCAGGGTGCCGGCGCTGTCGACGACGAGCTGGGCCACCGGCCCCGAACCCAGCGCCGCCGTCTCCAGCGCGGGCGGGCGGTGGTCGTGCGCCTCGCCCGATCCGCCCATCGGCCACGGCGCGCGATCCGCGGGGAACGTGGAGACGACCTTCCTGAACAGCCGCATGCGCAGGTTGACCGGCTCGAACCTGTCGCTGTGGTTGAGCATCGTCTCGGCCTTGCCGAGGAACAGGAAGCCGGGATCGGCCAGCGCGAAGTGGAAGCGGCGCAGGATGTTCAGCTGCGTCTCGGTGGTGAAGTACATCAGCGTGTTGCGGGCCAGCAGCAGGTCGACCCGCGAGATCGGCGCGTTGTGCGTGAGGTCGTTGCGGCCGAAGATGAGCTGGCGGCGCAGGTCGCGGCGGACGGCGAAACCGTTCTCGACCGGTTCGAAGTAGGTGTCGCGTAAGTCGGCCGGCAGTTCGCGGAGCCGGCGTTCGTCGTAGATCCCGGTCCTGGCGACGTGGAGAGCCTTCTCGTCGAGATCCGTGCCGTAGATCTTCACCCGCTCGCGGAAGCGCTCCATGCCGAGCTCCTCGGCCAGCACCATGGCCACGCTGTACGCCTCTTCGCCCGTGGCGCAGCCCGCGCTCCACACTCTGATCGCCTTGGTCGCGTTCCTGCCGCTGAGCAAGCTGGGGATCACGCTCTCGCGCAGTGCCTGCCACGCCGCCGGGTCACGGAGGAAGCTGGTCACGTTGATCAGCAGGCTGTCGAAGAGCCGGGTGAACTCCTCCGGCTCGAGCTCGAGAAAGTCGCGGTATTCGCTGTAGTCGCGCAGCTTCAGCGACTCCAGGCGCCGGCCGATGCGACGCATGAGCGTGGTGCGTTTGTAACCGGTGAAATCGAACCCCCGTGTCTCCTTGAGAAGGACGAGGAGGTCATCGAAATCATGCTCTTCCTCTGGTGTCACAGAGGAAGAGTACGCCGAGCCGAGCTGCTCAGGAGGGCAGCAGATTGTCACCATGGCGGGCGATCCGTGACTGCGGCGGGGCCACCGCCCATCAGCCGAGGTGGCCGCTCCCGGGAACGGGAGGCGCGCTCGCGGACAACGTCAGGGCGGCTCTGGCCCGGTTGGCGCGCATGGTGGTCACGGCCGCCAGGCAGCGTGCCCGCGTCTCCAACATCGTCAGCCGCACCTGGTTGTAGCGGTGGGTCCGCTGCTTCAGCGCCTCCACCTGCGTGGCCGCCTGCTCACGCAGCGCGTGCGCGCGGGCGATGGCCGAGACGAGGGTGAGGTTCGTGCCGGACTCGGCGGCGCTCGCCGGAGGCGGGGCGGGGAGTTCCGGGAGTGCGGGGCCGGGGCGCCGCCGGGAGTGCTTGCCGGCCCGCGCGGGCTGGGCACGGGGCAACCGTCGCAGCCGTGGCAGATGGCGGCGTGCGGGAGGCAAGGGATCTCCGGGGTTGACGCCCGCCGCCGTGAGAGCCTCCTCCAGGGTGGCGTACACCCGCATGGGCGCGCGGGAATGCTCGGTCACCAGCTCGATCAGGCGGCACAGCGAGGACCCGGCCTCGGCGACGGCCAGGCCGCCTCCCTTGACGCGCAGGGCCCGGTGGGTGGCGGCGAGCCTGTCGATGCCGGTCAGGTCGCAGAACCACAGGTCACCGGCACCCACGATCACCTGCTCGACCGGCGACTCGATCAGCGGCTCCAGCGTGGCGGCCAGCACCGGCGCGGTGGTGGAGTCGAGCTCCCCCGTCAGGTGGAGCACCACGACGGTGGCCGACACCGTCGTCAGGCGTACTGACAGGAACATCGCTCGATCCCCTCCGCTGAGGCCCGCCCGAGGCCGCGATCTCCGAGGCGAAATTCCGCTCCTGCCCATCGTGCTCCCCCATCGGGCAGAGGGCCAGGCTCCCGCGCGTCAGGTCTCGCGCCGTACCGCCACGATGGCCACGTCGTCCTCCCGCGAGCCGAACGCGGCGAGCAGCCGGTCGCAGAACTCCTCCAGATCGTCCTCGACCGTCTCGGCCACCTGCCTGGCCTGCTCCAGGCTGTCGTCGAGCAGGATGCCGCGGTCCTCCACCAGCCCGTCGGTGAACAGCAGCATCGTGACGCCCGCGGGCAGCTCCAGCCGGGTCACCTTGTAGTCCTCGTGCGCCACGCCCAGCAGCAGGTTGCCCAGGCCCAGATAATGGGCGCCGGGACCGGCCAGCATCGGCGGGATGTGCCCGGCGTTGGCCATCTCGACCACGCCGGTCTCCGGATCGATGAGCAGCAGGCAGACGGTGGCCGTCATGCCAGGGTGATATCGGCGCAGCACCTTGTTGAGCAGGTCCATCGACGCGCTCAGGTCGACCGAGTCGATCAGCGAGGCACGCAGCGCGTGCCGGAGTTCGGCCATGATGGTCGCCGCGTGCAGCGAGTGGCCGGCCACGTCGCCGATCGCCACCAGCACCTGGTCGCCGAGCCGCAGCACCTCGTAGAAGTCGCCGCCGACCTCGATGTTGTCCACGGCCGGCTGGTAGCGGAACGTCACCGTCAGACCGGGCACGTCGGGGATGCGCGTGGGCAGCAGGCTGCGCTGCAGGGTGAGCGAGGTCGTGTGCTCCTCGGTGTAGACGCGCAGCGCGTCGACCGCCAGCGCCAGGCCCTGGCCGAGCTGTCTCAGCACGTTCATCTCGTCGCCGTCCAGCGGCGGGTCGGCCTCCAGCCCGAGGTAGACGGGCGGCTGGCCCCTCTTGGTACGGCACAGCACCCCCGTGATCGGCGCGCTGACCCGAACGTCCTTCACCAGCTCGACCCACTCGGCGGCCGGCACGGTGAAGACCTTGGCCCCCGCCGCCTCGCCCAGCGACATGTCGCTGAGCCGGTCCAGCAGCTTGGGGATGGCCGACCTGTTGCCGGCCGTCTCGCCGGGCCGGGCGCGGACGCGGCGCATCCGGCCGTCCGGTGGCAGTGCCAGCGCGACCGTGTAGCGGCCCAGGATGCCGACCATGCCCTCGACGGCCACCGTGAGCAGCCGGTCGAAGGAGTCGGCCGCGTTCATCTTCGAGGTGACGTCGGCCAGCTTTGCCATGCGCTCGGCCATCAGCTCCGCCCGCCGCCTGGCGCGGTAGTAACGCAGCGTCGCCTCTACCGTCGCCGCGAACTCGGCCGGTTCGATCGGCTCCGACAGGTAGGCGTCGGCGCCGCGTTCGAGGCCCTCCGTACGGTCGGCCGAGGTGATGGCGTTGCCCGACACCTGGATGACCGGGATCGAGGTCGTCGCCGGGTCCGCCTTGATCCGCTCGCATACCTCGAAGCCGCCGAGGTCGGGCAGCCGTACGTCGAGCACGACCAGGTCGGGCCGGCGCGCGGCGAGCACGGCCAGCGCCTCCTCGCCGCCGGCGGCCTCGACCACGGTGTGGCCCGCCCTGCGCAGCCAGCTCGACAGGATGTAGCGCTTGGTCGGGGTGTCGTCGACCACCAGCACGGTCGCGGGCCCGGTCGCGGCTCCCGGCTCGTACTCAGTCACGATCCGTCCCCGCCGCGTCGCGAATGGCCTGCAGCAGCTGGTCACGGCGTAGCCCCTGCTTGGACAGCACTGGATGGCCGGACGGCGCGGTGTCGGGCCGTATCGTCACCACGACGACGCCCACCTGCCCCAGGGCCTCGTCCTCGGCCATGCGCTGCAGCAGCGCGTGGCCGTCCAGCCGGGGCATCAGCATGTCCAGCAGGATCACATCCGGCGGGCGCGCCGTCATCATCTCCAGCGCGGCGATCCCGTCACCCGCCTCCTCTGTCTCGACGGCGAAGCCGTACAGCATTCTGCGGGCGGCGGCGCGGAACGCCTCGTCGTCGTCGGCGATCAGCACCCGGCGCACCTCGGGCGTGCCGTCGTGGTGCGGCAGCCGCATCGTCACCGAGGTGCCCCGCCCGACGTCGCTCGCCAGCTCCAGCGTGCCGCCCAGCGCCTCGGCGAGCCGGCGGGCGTACGGCAGGCCGAGCCCGGTGCCCTTGGTCTTGACCTGGAGCACGCTCGGCACCTGGAAGAACTCCTCGAACACGCTCTTCAGATAGCGCTCGGGGATGCCGATGCCGGTGTCGGTGACCGTGATGACCACCTCGTCGGTGCCCGTGTCGGCGTGGGCGCTCAGCCGTACCTCGCCCTCCGGGGTGAACTTCAGCGCGTTGGACAGCAGATTGCGCAGGATGCGGGCCAGCATCACCTCGTCGGTGTAGACGTCGTCGACGTCGGCCGCGACGTCGACGCGCAGCGGGACGTCGCCGGGTTCGCTGGTGGGCTGCATCGTCAGGCGCAGGTGGTTGGCCAGCGTGGGCAGGTGGACGACCGACGACTGGGGGTCGAGCCGCCCGGACTCGGCCTTGGCCATATCGAGCAGCTCGCCGACCAGCTCCAGCAGCGTCTGCGCCGAGCCGCCGATGAAGCGCACCTGACGTGTCTGCTCCTCGCTGAGCGGTTCGCTGCCGGGCCCGACCAGCAGCCTGACCAGGCCGATGACGGAGTTGAGCGGGGTGCGCAGCTCGTGGCTGACCGTCGCCCAGAACCGGCTCCTGGCCTCGCCCGCCTCGCGGAGCTGGCCGGACTTCTCGTCCAGCTCCGCGTAGAGGGCGACCACGCCCCTGTTGGTCTCCTCCAGCTCGGTCGAGAGCTGGTTGTACAGGGCCAGCACGCCGGTGTTGGTCTCCTGCAGCTCGGCGTTGAGCTGCAGCACCTCCTCCAGGGTCGAGGCCAGCTCCTTGTTCTGCTGGCGCAGTTCCTCGATCGCGCTGACCGGCGCCATCCCGGCCAGGCGCTCGCGGATCTGGTCGATCGGGAGCCGGGGGGAGTGGGGAGGCAGCCGCTTGGCGATCGCGACCCGCCCACGTCCGGCCTCGAGGGTGACCGCGTCGACCAGGCGGCCGGCCAGTGCCAGCCCCTCGGATCGGGCGAGGTCGGCTCCCGGTGCGTGATCCATGGTGATGAGTAGATTCCCTTCGTCCAGCGAGAAGACGACGACCGCTCCGGCGCCGAGCAGTTCCCTGCAGACCTCGCTCAGCGCGGTCGCCACCCTGACCTGGTCCTGAGCCTCCAGCCCGGCCAGCTCGGCGGCGGCCTTGCCCAGGCGGCGCACCACGAAGACGTCCTGGTCGCGGTCGAGCCGGGCCCTGGCCAGCTCAGTCGCGGTCATCGCCGGGCCTCACGGTCACCACGCAGGCGTCGTCCCTCCGGCTGCCCGCCTCACGCAGCAGCCCGGCGGCGACGACCGCGGGGGAGCGGGCGAACAGGCCGGGCACGGCGGAGGGGTGCCAGCGTTCGGTCAGCCCGTCGGAGTGCAGCACCACGGTGGAGTGCTCGGGCAGGTCGAAGTCGTACTGGCGCAGGTGGCGGGCCTGGTGGCCGGCGATGCCGGGCACCGAGACCATCCCCCGGCGGCCCTCGGCGTCGGCGATCCAGCCCGAGATGTTGCCCAGCCCGGCGTAGGACACGCTGGTGGTCCTGATGCGCGCCACCGCGACCGCCCCTCCCCGGGTATGTCCGAGGCCCCGGTGCAGGCGTTCGAGTGTCGCCAGCGGCTCCTGGTCGGCTGCCCGCAGGAACAGCTCCACCGCGGTCCTGGACGCCTGGGCGGCGAGCTCGCCGTGGCCCAGGCCGTCGCACAGCAGCACCGTCGTCTCGGGCGTGGCGCCGTCACCTGTCGCGGCGATCGCGAAGGAGTCGCCGGAGACCACCTCCTCGCCGATGGGGCGGCTCAGACCGCTGGCGTGCGGCGCCGCGCTGGGCGCGTCGGCGGCGGTGAAGTGCATGACCAGGATGGTCCCCTTGCCGGGCAGGGAGTGGACGTCGTACCAGGAGGAGATGCGGGCCATCGCCCCCATCCCGATGCCGAGGGTGCCGGAGGTGGAGTAGCCGTCGCGCAGGGCGCGGGCGACGTCGGGCATGCCCGGACCCCTGTCGATGGCGACCAGCTCCACGACGGCCGGGTTCACCGGCTGGGAACGGACCATGACGACGCCCTCCACCGCGTGCTTGACCAGATTGGAGACGGCCTCGGTGACCGCGACCGCCGTCTGCCCCGTACGCTCGGCGTCGAACCCGGCTGCCTCGGCGAGATCGACGGCCATCCGGCGGACGGTGCCCACCGCGCTGGAGTTCTCGGCTCGTACCCAGGTGTCGTCGTGCGCGTATCTCACCGCCACCATGTCATCGAGCCCATTTCGTCACCGTCACCGTCGTGCCCTTGCCGGGGGCGGAGACCAGGTCGAACTCGTCGACCAGCCGCCGTGATCCGCCCAGCCCGAGCCCCAGGCCGGTGCCGGTGGTCCAGCCGTCGGTGAGCGCCTGCTCGATGTCCGGAATCCCCGGACCCTCGTCGCTGAAGGCGATTCTCAGGCCCTGGCGGGCCCCGTTCTGGATGAGCTCGATCGTGGCCAGGCCGCCGCCGGCGTACACCAGGGCGTTGCGGGCCAGCTCGCTGGCCGCGGTCACCACCTTGGTCTGGTCGACGAGAGACAGCCCCACCTCGACGGCGACGCTCCGGACCCGCTGGCGGACCAGCACGACGTCGGCGTTGCCGGCGATGGGCACCTCCCAGCCGGCGCTCACGGGGTCGCGCCTCTCACATGGTCGAGGCGCGCGATTCCCTTCTCCAGATTGAGCGCGGTCTGTACGCCGCCCAGCGACAGGCCGAGCTCGACCAGGGTGATCGCCACGGCGGGCCGCATGCCGACGACCACGGTCTGGGCGCCGAGCATCCGCGTCGTGGCGGCGATGGTGGACAGCATCCTGCCGATGAAGGAGTCGACGATCTCCACGCCGGTGATGTCGATGATGACGCCGCGCGCTCCGGTGGTCACCACCGCGTCGGCCAGGTCTTCCTGAAGGGCGAGCACGCTCTGATCATCGAGGTCGATCTGGATGGAGATGATCAGGATGTCGCCCAGCTTGAGGATGGGCACCCGGTCCATCAGACGTGCTCCGTCCGCACCGCGATGCGGGTCGCCCTCGGCGCGATCACCTCGATGCCGCTCCGCCTGAGCGCGTAGGCCAGCGCGTCGGCCAGCGAGGCCTTGGTCACGATGTCACCGAACTCGATGCCGAGCGTGACGATGGTGTGCGCGATCTGCGGGCGGATGCCGGAGATGACGCACTCGGCGCCCATCAGCCGGGCGGCGACGACGGCCTTCAGCAGGTGCTGGGCGACCTGGGTGTCGACGGCCGGAACGCCGGTGATGTCGATCACCGCGTGCTCGGCGCCGGTGTCGACCAGCGTCTGGAGCAGCTTCTCCATCACGACCTGGGTCCTGGCCGAGTCGAGCGTGCCGACCAGGGGCACCGCCACGATGCCCTCCCACAGCTTGACGACCGGCGTCGACAGCTCCAGCAACTGCTCGGCCTGGTCGAGGATGATCCGCTCACGGGCGGTCGTGTACGACTCGAAGGTGAACAGGCCGAGGTCGTCGATGAGCCTGGAGAACCAGATGAAGCCGCGCAGCGCGTCGGGGGCGCCGTCGCCCTCGACGACCTCGTACAGCGCCTCCTTCAGCCCGAAGACGGCCCTGGAGGTGTCCGCGGGGGTGAAGCCCTGGCGGGCGCGGGTGCGCGACAGCTCGGCGAGCAGGCCGCGCAGATCGGCGAGGTCGCCGCTGCCGTGCTCCAGGGAGGAGAGCAGCGCTCGGTAGATCTCCGTGAGCTCCTCGCCGGTCGCCTTGGCGATCAGGGTCCACCGGTGCAGGATCCGCTCCTCGTTCTCACGGAGCAGCTCTTCGATACGTCGCCTGGCGACATCGGCATCGACGGTCAAGGTCACTCCTGGAAGAGAGAATTCACCGGCATTGCCGGGGATGCTAACGACACTGTTCCGCATCATGCTCTGTCGAACCTCGCGCCGTCTGCCGGACGGGCGCCCAGCCGGGTCAGCAGCCGCACCATGCGCGGGGCGTCGAGCGGGTCGACCGGTAGCACGTGACTGGTCCACCAGCGGGCGATCTCGGGCGTGGGCCCCTGCCGGATCATCGGCAGGTAGTCGTCCAGCGGCGGATCGTAGATGAAACCGGGCACCACGCCCAGCCTCTCCAGCCCGGCGACGATCTCGTCCCGCTTCTCGACCATCAGCGGCACCCGCAGGAGCGGACGTATGGGGGCTTCGCGGACGCCCGCCGCCACCCACGGGGTCCGGCGCAGCGCCTCGACCCCGGCCAGGCGGCGCTCCCGCTCGCGGTCGATCACCCGCAGGCGCGAGCGCTGGTAACGGGAGAGCGCGGGGCCGGGGCGCATCCGCCAGCCGTCGAGGTCGATCCCCAGCCATGGGTCCATCGCTGTCAGATCGCCCCTGACGGCTAGGAGGGCGTCCTCACGGGGTGAGAGGCGGTGCCCGGTCCACTTGACGATCCCGAGCCGCCGCGAGGCGTGCCACATCAGCCGGACCATGCCGGTGCGGTAGAGCGTCTCGCGGAGCATCGGCTGCAGCACGGCCTCCGCCTGGTCGCGCGGCTCGCCGGGCAGCAGCAGCGCCTCCCTCGCCTCGGCCAGCGCCGCCAGCGCGCCCGGATTGGGGGTGGTCAGGAAGCCGCCGGACATCGCCCGGCCGTGCTTGGCCAGGCTGAACACGCCTGCCTGGCCGAACGTGCCCGCCGCGCGGCCGCCGACCATGGTCAGGAAGGCATGGGCGGCGTCGTCGATGAGGACGAGGCCGCGTCGCTCGCACTGCTTCATCAGGTTCGTCATCTGGTCCGGCTGGCCGTACAGATGCGTGGTGATGACGCCGGACAGGCCGCTCCAGTTGACCCGCGGCGCGTCGATGTTGCCGTCGCGCCACGACACCGGTGCCATCACCGGCTCCAGGCCGGCGGCCAGGGCGATGAACAGCACGGTCTCGCAGTTGGTCGGCGCGATCAGCACCCGGTCGCCGGGGTCGAACCAGTGGCGCAGCGCCAGCAGCAGGCCGAACCGGGCGGACGGCACGTGCAGGCAGTCCTGGCCGATCCGGTGCCGCATGAGGTCTTCCAGCGGGCTCATCGGCTGCCGGCCCGGGCGCGCAACCGGCCGTACCGCTTCAGCACGCGGTCGGCCAGGCCGTACAGGAAGGGCACGTCGAGGATGAGGCGGCGGACCCGGCGGATCGGCTCGGTGCGCATCCAGTGGGCGGCGGCGCCGAAGGTGCGGCGCCGCACGATGCCCTCGGTGATGGGAACGTTCCTACTGCACAGGGCGCCCTTGTATTCGTAGCCGGCGCCGATGCTGAGGTCGAGCGAGGTGATGCCGAGCTCGGCGGCCGCTTCGGCCATGCGCAGGTGCTGGATCAGGCCGGGCGAGTATTTCGCGTACGCCGGATCGTAGGCGGGGAACCAGCCGACGAGCACCGAGTCCGTACGGAGGCCGAAATGGCCCGCCACCGGCTCGCCGCCCGCGTAGAGCATGGACAGCACCCCGCCGAACTCTTTCCCGTCGATGGCGTGCAGCCTTTCGACGAGCTCGATCACCCAGTCCTGGCCGAAACGATCAGCCCGGCCGGTGCGCACGTATTGCGCCGACTTCCACGCGCGCAGTAATCGCAGCTGGTCAGCCGATTCCACGGCGAAGACCGCGGAAACCTCGCCGAGATCGCGGCCGAGTTTGCGTTCTTTGTATTGGGTGGTCTTGAGGAATTTCGGCGACCGGTCGCGGAGCCCGGCGAGATAGGCCGGGTAGCCGTCGGCCAGGTCGAGGATCACCGCCTGCTGCTCCAGCGTCTCGTACGGCCGGAACCACGACTGGCCCGGCACCAGGCAGCCGAACTCCCACACGTCCAGCCCGCACGCCTCCAGCAGCCCGTGGACGTCGAAGTCGGCCCCCTGGCGGTGGATGATCCCCTGGCACAGCGACACCCAGGCGCCGATGGCCATGCCGACTCCGGCCTGCCGCTCGTACGGGAAGAAACCGGCGACGCCGTCCGCGTCCTCGATGATCGCGACCCGGGAAGCGGGCCGGACCTCGCCCACCGCGATCGTGAACTCGGGACTGAGGAAGGGGTTGGCGAGATGCGGCTGTGCCTGCTGCATCTGCCGCCAGGCCGCGATCTCGGATGAGCCAAGCTCACTCGGCGGCACGACGGTTACTTTCGCCAAGGATTCCCCTTTTGTGGCTATTGATGGCTAGTGGACTGTATATAGCAGCCCGGCCTCGAAGGGGCTTAGCAGGCGTAACAAAGTGATATCCGCTCGCGTTTGCCGGTCAGTCCTTTCCCGGCGTCACTCGACGACCGTGGCCGCGCTGCGGCGCGGCCCGGCGTAACGCGTGAAGAAGGCGACCAGGACGCTCACCCGGTTGCGCCCGCCCAGCAGGTACGTCACGTGCAGTCCGATCCAGGCCAGCCAGGCGGGCAGGCCGTGCATGGTCAGGCCGTTGGCCAGTTGCAGCACGGCCTCGCCCCGGCCGACCGTGGCCATGATGCCGGGATCGCGGTAGGAGAAGGGCGCCGCGGGACGGCCATGGGCGAGTGCCAGGATCTGCTTGCCCACGTGCTTGCCCATCTGGATGGCGGGCTGGGCGAGCTGCGGCAGCGGATCGGGCGGCCCCGCCAGGTCGCCGGCGACGAAGATCTCGGGGTGCGCTTCGACGTTGAGCGCCTGGGTGACCGTGATGCGGCCGCCCTTGCCCTGCGGCAGGCCCAGGTTCGACACCTCGGCGGGCGCGGCGACGCCGAGCGCCCATACGGTCACGTCGCTCGGCAGCCGGGTGCCGTCGCTCAGCACGACCGCGTCGGCCTCGACCGAGGTCAGCGTGCTGCCCAGCCGCAGGCGCACGCCACGCTTGCGCAACGCTTTCGCGGCCGCGTCCCGCAGCCGGGGCTTGTACGGCGCGAGCACGTAGTCGAACCGCTCGACCAGGGTGACGCTCGTCTGCTTGGGGCTGATCTCCGGAAAGGTCAGCGGGAGCGTCCGGTGGCGCAGCTCGGCCATCGTGCCCGCCATCTCCACCCCGGTCGCGCCCCCACCGACCACCACGGCGTGCGCGCTCTCCCGCCGGCCCGCCGCGACCTCCTCCAGGAGGTTCTGCAGGCGCCTGCGCAGCACGATCGCGTCGTGGACCGAATAGATGGGATAGCTGTGGTCCCGCGCGCCCTCGATGCCGTACCAGTTGGTGGTCACGCCGGTGGTGAGCACGAGGTAGTCGTAGTCGAGCGAGGTGCCGTCGTCCAGGTCCACGCGCCGCTCGGCCGGGTGCACCTTGGTCAGCGCGGCCCTGAGGGCGCGCGCCGTCGGATACTTGGCGGCGTAGGCCCGCGTCGGATACGACACGTCGCCGGGGCCGAGCCCGGCCGTCGCCACCTGGTAGAGCAGCGGCTGGAAGGTGGTGTAGGCGTGGCGGTCGACGAGCGTGACGCGCGCGCCGCCGCGGGCCAGCTCCCGCGTGGCGTTCAGCCCGGCGAAGCCCGCGCCCACGACGACGACGTGCGGCGGCCTGCCGGACCGCGGTTCCTGGACCATCAAGAGGTGCCCCCTCTGGCGAATGCGCTGTCTCGGTGCATATGGCACAAAGGGGAACTCTTAAACCACTCGCCGGGTCTGCGGTCAGGCCGCTGACGTCAGGAGGCGCCGAGTTCGATGGTCTCGGCGACCTCGGCGTGGCGCTCGGTCTCCTCCTCGGCGAAGCGGGCCTCGTCGATCTTGTCGGCGATGTCCTCGTCCTGCTTCATCAGCGTGTCGAGCGACTGGCCCGCCATGTCCAGCACGCCCATGTCCGCGTACGCCTGCTGCAGGCGCGGGCTCCACAGCCCGATGTCCTTCACGCACGGCACGATCCGGCTGAACAGCAGCGACCGGAACAGCCGCAGGTACTCCGAGTGCTCCGTGGCCATTTCCGCCTCTTCGACCTCCGCCTTCGACAGGCCCAGGTTCTCCCACGTCTCCCGGCCCCTGAGCCGGTCGCGCATCAGGTAGCAGCCCTCGATGACGAAGTCCTCGCGCTCGCGCCGCTCGGCCTCGGTCAGGCTGCCGTAGTAGTCGCGCAGCGCCATCCGGCCGAACGCCACGTGCCGGGCCTCGTCCTGCATGACGTAGGCGAGGATCTGCTTGGGCAGCGGCTTGGTGGTGATGTCGCGCATCACGCCGAACGCCGCCAGCGCTAAGCCCTCGATCAGCACCTGCATCCCGAGGTAGGGCATGTCCCACCGCGAGTCGCTGAGCGTCGAGTCGAGCAGCGCCTTGAGGTGCTCGTTGATGGGGTAGGCCAGGCCCACCTTCTCCTGCAGGAAACGGGCGTAGGTCTCGGCGTGCCGGGCCTCGTCCATGGTCTGGGTGGCGGCGTAGAACTTGGAGTCGAGGTCCGGGACCGATTCCACGATCTTGGCCGAGCAGATCATCGCGCCCTGCTCGCCGTGCAGGAACTGGGAGAACTGCCACGCCGCGCCGTGCAGGCGGACGTCCCGACGCTGCTTCTCGTCCATCCGGTGCCAGAGCGGCGTGTCATAGATGGCGATCGTCTGGTCCGGGATGCCCAGGACGTTGTACGGGTCGACCTCCAGGTCCCAGTCGATGCGTTTGGTGGAGTCCCACTGCTTGTCCTTGCCCTTCTGGTACAAGGCGAGCATGCGATCCCGGCCGTCGTCGTACTCCCACGTGAACCTGCTGGCTCCGGACATCTCCACGTCCCATGTGGAGAGTTCGGCGGGGATGGTGTAGAGGCGGTGAGTCGACATGAGTCCTCCGCAGGGGGGTTACGTACACCGTACGTCCTCATCGAGGCTTGCACGTACGGCGTACGTCCGTCAATAGAATGAGCTATGCCCACCGAGCCTCTTTCGCGGACCCGCATCGTCGCCGCGGCGATCGATCTCATCGAGCGCGAAGGGGCCGACGCGGTGTCCATGCGGCGCATCGCGGCGGAGCTCGGCGTCGGCGTGATGTCGCTCTACAACCACGTGCCGAACAAGGACGCCCTGCTGAACGGCGTCGCCGAGGCGGTGCTCAGCCAGATCGAGTTCACCGACGATCCCGATGCCCACTGGACCGACCGGGTGCGGATGCAGGCCCGCGCCTTCCGCCAGATCGCGCACGGACACCCGCGCTCCACGATGCTCGTCGTCAGCCGCCAGCTCCACTCCAACGCCGGGCTGCTGCCGGTCGAGCGGGCCCTGGCCACGCTGCGCAGCGCCGGGTTCGACGGGATCGACGCGGTGCGGGTGCTGCGGATGTTCATCGCCTACATCGTGGGCTCGCTGCTGCGCGAGGTCGGGGTGACACCCACGTTCGCCCCGCTGCACCGGCACATGGTCAACCCGGACGACGTCGATCCGGCGCTGTTCCCCGAGGTGAGCGGGCTGGCGCCGCTGCTGGCCAGCTGTGACCACGACGCCGAGTTCGACTTCGGCGTCGAGCTGCTGATCCAGGCGATCGCGGTGCTCCCGAAGAGGGAGGGCACCCGGTGATCCCGGATGCCCTCGTTTCTCTAGTACCAGTTGTGTGCTCTGAAGTGGCCCAAGGCGCCACACGGCCGGCCGTATCTCCCCTTGATGTAGGCCAGGCCCCAGCGGATCTGCGTCTCGGGGTTGGACTTCCAGTCCGGGCCCGCGCCTCGCATCTTTCCTGCCGGGAGCGCCTGTGGGATGCCGTAGGCGCCTGAAGAGCTGTTGTACGCGCGGTGGTTCCAGTTGCTCTCCCTGGTCCAGAGATCGTCCAGGCACTGGAACTCCTGGTAGGACCAGGCCCGCTGGACGACCTGGTCCAGGGCGATGCCCTTGTTCCTGGTCTTCCGCGGCACGGCCTTGATCTTCGGCTTGGCGGCGGTGGTCCAGGTCCGGGTCCTGATCACGGGGGCGTGCCACGAGCCCTCGTATATCCGCGGCTTGGCGATCGGCGGTTCGGCGATCGGTGGTTTGACGATCCGCGATTCGGATGCGGCTCCGGCGAGCGTCGAAGGTCCGGTGACGGTCGTGAGCGCGGTCAGAGTGATGAACGTGTAGCGCAGGGCGCGTTTGCTGTCCATGTCGATCCTAGCTGTCGGGTCGCGTGCGGACGGGCGCTCTTGCTTCCCCGGCGCCCTGCCGGTCCGCGTCCGTGGCTCGGACGCGGAGGGTCCGCGCGGCCCCCCGGGCTTCCGTTACGCCCGATAGTGCTGGGCGGCCCGGAGGGCTCCACGACGTTTCCTCTAGCCGGTTTCTATTACCGTCAGTCACTGTTCATCACTCTCAGTGGTTGACTTTGGGAAGACGTTGGCGCGGTGGCTAGGGATATTTAGCGTTCTCGCTGGACCGCCATGGTGTGGCCCGTTCGCGCGTTGACCTGGTCTTTCGCGAAAACGGAGGCGGCTGCGGGGTTTGGATCAGTACCAGTGGTGGGACTGGAAATGCGCCCACGCGCGGCAGGGGGAGCCGTACCGCTGCTTGATGTAGCCGAGGCCCCACGCGATCTGCGTGCGCGGGTTGGTGCGCCAGTCATGGCCCTTGGTGGACATCTTGTGGCCGGGCAGCGCCTGCGGGATGCCGTAGGCGCCCGAGCCGTTGCCGGCCCGGTGGTTCCAGCCGCTCTCTCTCGACCAGAGCCGCTCCAGGCACCGGAACTGGGCCTTGTTCCAGCCGCGCTTGCTGACCATGGGCTTGGCGATCGCCTTGTTCTTGGCGACCGCGCTTTTGAGTGCCTGGGAGCTCTGCGCCTGTGCGGCCGTCGCGCCGCCTGTCGCCACGAGCGTGGCCGACAGGATCAAGACGCTGGTACGGCGGAGCATGGGCATGCGGGTTCCCTTTCGATGGGTTCGGGGGACCGCGCCACCCTGCCCTATCAGCCCGATTTATCGCGAATTGACCATGAAAAAGTAGATCGTTGGCAAAGATCACGTTTTATGGTTGTTCAGGGGAAATGTCCGGAAAATGTGGACTACATCACAAACTGCGGGCGGAGGCGTTCTGTAGGGTCGGATCATGAGTCTTCGTGACATTCCGGTCCGCACCCTCGCGGACGCCCCGACCACGCTCGCCGAACTCGTCGGTGACAAGGCCGTGCTCATCGTGAACGTGGCCTCCAAATGCGGCCTCACCCCGCAGTACACCGGTCTCGTCGAGCTGCAGCGGCAGTACGGCGAGCGCGGGTTCAGCGTGATCGGCATGCCGTGCAACCAGTTCATGGGCCAGGAGCCCGGCTCGGCCGAGGAGATCCAGGAGTTCTGCGCCACCACGTACGGCGTCGACTTCCCGCTGCTGGAGAAGGCCGAGGTGAACGGCCCCGACCGGCACCCCCTCTACGGCGAACTCGTCGAGACGCCCGATGCCGACGGCGCGGGCGGCGACATCCAGTGGAACTTCGAGAAGTTCCTCGTCGACCGCGACGGGGCCGTCGTCGCCCGCTTCCGCCCCGGCACCACGCCGGACGACCCGGCCGTCATCGCGGCGATCGAGAAGCTCGTCTAGCGGCTTGCGGCCGGCTGGGCCGGTATTCGGCACGTCATCACGACTGGCCTATGTTTCCGCACTCCCCGCCGCACTTCGGCTGGGGTCCTTCTGGGGAGCGGGGGCGGTGGTCGCTCGGGGTCCTTCTGGGGAGCGGGGGCGGTGGTCGCTCGGGGTCTTTCGGAGGAGCGGGGGCGGCGGTCGCTCGGGGTCTTTCGGAGGGGCGGGAGTGGCGGTCGCTCGCGGTGCCGGTGACGAAGCGGTTCGTGCGGAAAGCGCGGCTAGTGGCGCGGGCCGCAGCTGCCGCGGACGATGAGCTCCGTCGGCAGCAGCACGCTCCGTGGCCGCCTGCTCCCCGCCCGCAGCACCAGCTCCGCCGCGCGGTAGCCCATGTCGCGGCCCGGCTGGGCGATCACGGTCAGCGGCGGGGAGCACAGCTCGGCCCACGGCACGTCGTCATACATCACCAGCGACACGTCGCGCGGCACCCGCAGATCCAGCTCCCTGGCCGCCAGCACGGCCGCCTCGCCCAGCACGTTGCCTCCGGTCACCACCGCCGTCAGGTCGGGACGGCTCTGGAACAGCCCGGAGGCGGCGGCGTAGGCCGAGTCGCGGCTGCCCGTGGCGAACACCACCAGATCCTCGTCCACGGGCGCCCCCACCGCCTCGCGGAAGGCCGCCACCCGCCTGCCGTGCCCCGGGCCGCCCAGGAAGGCGATCCGCCGGTGGCCGAGCCCTCTCAGGTAGCGCACCGCCGTACGGATGCCGGCCCGGTCATCCGCCAGCACGGCGGGAACGTCCAGCGGCCGGGCACGCGACGCGGGCGGCAGGCCGTCGAGCAGCATGAGGTCGGTGACCGTGGCCGCCCCGGAACCCTCGTCGGACGGCGAGCCGGACAGCGAGCCGGGGCGTGTGCCGGGCCCGGCGTCGGTTGGCGCGTCGGACGGCAGCCGGTCGGCGAAGACCACTGTCATGCCCGCCTTGATCGCCGGGCCCCACGTCTCGGTGCCGCCCGACGGGACCGCGATCACCCGGTCCAAGCCCTGCTCCAGCAGCATGCCGACCAGCTCGGCCTCCTGCTCGGGATCGTCGCCCGTCGAGCCGAGCACCACCGGCTCGCCCGCCGAGCGCGCGCAGGCCAGCACGCCCTCGGCCAGCTGGCCGTAGAAGGTGTCGGTGAGGTCGGGCACGAACAGCCCCATGCCGCCGGTGCGGCGCTGGCGGAGGTTGCGCCCGAGCGCGCTCGGGCGGTAGTCGAGGTGGGCGGCGACGGCCAGCACCCGCTCCCGTGTCTCCGGACTGGCCGAGCCGCCGGACAGGACCCGGGACACGGTCGCGACGCCCACACCGGCCGCCTCGGCCACGTCCTTGATGGTCGCCCGCCTCGATTCCATGGAAACGATTCCATCATGGTTTCCGTCGCGCTGGAAGCCCGTGCCACCAACATGGGCTGCTCTCTTGACACTCTTGTCCGTTTCGGGTGAGATGCTTGAAAACGTATCCATGAGAGTGGGTACCCCCCGCACAACATCCGGGTCACCGCTCGGGAGCGCGAAGGAATGGCATGGCATCCATCGTTCTGACCAATGTCGACAAGATCTACGCCGGTGGCGTGAAGGCTGTGAACGGGCTCAACCTTGAAATCAAGGACGGCGAGTTCATGGTGCTGGTCGGCCCCTCCGGTTGCGGTAAGTCGACCGCGCTCCGGATGATCGCTGGTTTGGAGGACATCAGCGGTGGCGAGATTTCGATCGGCGAGAAGGTGGTCAACCACCTCCCGCCGAAGGACCGCGACATCGCGATGGTCTTCCAGAACTACGCCCTGTACCCCCACATGACGGTCGAGGAGAACCTCGCCTTCGGCCTCAAGCTTCGCAAGATGCCCAAGCCGGAGATCCAGAAGCGCGTCAACGACGCCGCCAAGATGCTCGGCCTGGAGACCTACCTCAAGCGCAAGCCGGCCGCACTCTCCGGCGGTCAGCGCCAGCGTGTCGCGATGGGCCGCGCCATCGTCCGTGAGCCGCAGGCGTTCCTGATGGACGAGCCGCTGTCGAACCTCGACGCCAAGCTCCGCGTCTCCATGCGCGCCTCGCTCAACCAGATGCACGAGCGCCTCGGCGTCACCACCGTCTACGTCACGCACGACCAGGTCGAGGCCATGACGCTGGGCGACCGCGTCTGTGTCCTGCGCGACGGCATCCTGCAGCAGGTCGACACGCCCCAGAACCTGTTCGACAAGCCGGTCAACCTGTTCGTTGCAGGCTTCATGGGCTCGCCCGCCATGAACTTCGTCACCGCCGAGCTGGTCCGCGACGGTGGCGCCGCCGTCACGTTCGCCGACCTCAAGCTGGACATCCCGGAGTCGACGTTCACCGACAAGCCGGGCCTCGACCAGTACATCGGCAAGCAGATCATCCTTGGCATCCGCCCGTCCGACTTCGAGGACGCCGCTTCGGCCGGCCAGAACGCCAACGGCTGGGCCACGCTGGCCGTCAAGGCGGAGGTCACCGAGGAGCTCGGCTCCGAGATCAACGTCCTGTTCCTGATCGACGCCCCGCCGGTCGAGCACAAGGACACCGTCGCCGCCGCCGACACGGGCGACGACGAGGAGGCGGCGCTGCCGCTGCTGGGTGACAAGTCGCTGTGGACCGCGCGCGTGAACGCCCGCAGCCACGCGCGTCCGGGTTCGAGCCTCGACCTGGTGCTGGACACGCACAACCTGCACTTCTTCGACCCCACCTCGGGCCTGGCCATCGGCCACGAGGCGAACGTCGGCAAGTGATCTCCACCGGATCTCGGTCGTGAGCCTGCTCTCGACCGACCGGATGCGAGCCCCTCGCACCCGACCTCGGTCGTGAGCCTGCTCCGACCGACCGGGCGCGAGTCGCTCGCACCCACCTGGGCCCCCACCGCGACCCCCTCCCGCGGCGGGGGCCCGACCTCTTCTTGCCGCAGGTACGCCCCGCCGTTACGGCCCGTGCCTTCTAGCGGCCGATTTTCGCTCCCGCGTTGCCGACGAGCCTGCGGGGGATGAGTCTGCCGATCGCCACGATCACTTTGTAGCGCACGTCGGGGATCGACACCCACTTGCCCATGGCAAGATCGCGCATGGCCGTGTTGACCACGTTGTCGGCCTTGAGCCAGAGGAAGCCGGGGATCTGCGACGCGTCCATCGACGCCCGTGCGTGGAATTCCGTTCGCACGAAGCCGGGACACAAGGCCATCACCTTGATCCGCGGACCGGCCACCTCGGACGCGGTCGATTCGCTGAAGTTGACCACCCACGCCTTGGAGGCGCTGTAGGTGCCTCGGGTGAAGAAGGCCGCCACGGAGGCTACGTTGATCACCGCGCCCCGATCGCGCTCCCGCATGCCGGGCAGCACGGCCAGCGTCAGCCGGAGCACGGCTTCGCAGTGGAGCTTGAGCATGCGCGTCTCGTCCTCGACCGACACCTCCAGGAACTTCCCTGGGTGGCCGAACCCGGCGTTGTTGACCAGGAGATCGACCCCGTCGCGCAGCCGCCCTTCGACCCGGGCCAGGCCGTCGTCCGTGGCCAGATCGGCGGGCAGCGGCTCGACGCTCACGCCGTACCTGAGCTTGAGCTGACCCGCGACTTCCCTCAGCCGGGCCTCGTCGCGAGCCACCAGAACCAGGCTGAACCCGTCGGCGGCCAGCCGGCGGGCGAAGGCGGCGCCGATGCCGGCGGTCGCGCCCGTGATCAATGCGGTAGGCATGGCAGAACCTTAGCCGCTCTGCTCCCCACCGCCTGGCGGGTCATATTGCCGCCGCGGAAATTCTCGAGTGAACTGAAGCCATAGTCGAGATCACGAGGAGCAGCGATGAGCAGGCTGCGTTTCGGCGTCTTCATGGCCCCCTTCCATGCCGCGGGGCAGAATCCCACCCTGGCCATCGAGCGCGATCTGGCGTTCATGGAGCATCTCGACAGGCTGGGATACGACGAGGCATGGATCGGCGAGCATCATTCCGCCGGTTCAGAGATCATCGCGGCGCCGGAGATCTTCATCGCGGCCGCGGCGCAGCGGACCCGGCACATCCGGCTCGGGACCGGCGTGACCTCGCTGTCGTACCACAACCCGCTCTGGGTCGCCGACCGCATGGTGCTGCTGGACCACCTGACGCGCGGGCGGATCATGCTCGGTGTGGGTCCCGGCTCGCTGCCCACCGACTCGGCGATGATCGGGCTCAACCCCACCGACACCCGCGAACTGCTCGACGACAACCTGGACATCGTGCTGCGGCTGCTGCGCGGCGAGAGCGTCACCGCGCGGACCCGTACGCACACGCTGGTCGACGCGCGGCTGCAACTGCGGCCGTACTCCGACCCGATGTTCGAGGTGGCCGTCGCGGCGGTGGCCTCGCCGACCGGTCCGCGCCTGGCCGGACGCCACGGCCTCGGCCTGCTGTCGATCGGCGCCACGCTGAGCGCCGACGGGTTCGACGCGTTGGCGCATCACTGGAACGTCATGGAGGAGCGCGCCGCGACGTACGGGACCACCGTCGACCGCGACGCCTGGCGGCTGGTCGGCATCATGCACGTGGCCGAGACCCGCGAGCAGGCCGTCAGGGACGTGGAGTACGGCATCGAGGCGTGGTTCCGGTACTTCCAGAAAGTGGCGGCCTTCCCGCAGATGGCCGTTTCGGGCGGCGACCTCAAGGAGATGATCGACTTCGTCCGCGGGTCCGGCATCGGCGTGATCGGCACCGTCGAGGACGCGAAGGCCCAGGTGCAGCGGTTGGTCGACCAGTCCGGTGGCTTCGGGGCGATGCTGTTGATGGCGCACGACTGGGCCGACCCCGCCGCCACCAACCGGTCCTACGAGCTCATCGCCCAGCATGTGATGCCCGAGTTCCAGGGCCAGGCGCAGCCGACCCTGGACGCGCGGGCCCGGGCGAGCGCGGTCCGCGAGGGGCACGCCGAGGCGCAACTGGCCGCGGTCACCCACATGATGAACAAGTACCAGTCCGAGGCGAACATCAAGGACTGATCGCATCGAAGGGCCACCGCCGGGCGACGAACCCTGAGGCGTTGATCACGCGCCTCAGCACGCCACTGCCCTTCCAACGCTCCTGACCCGGCGTTCCGTCGGCCGACCCGGGGTGATCCGACCTGTCCGGGGGTGGTTAGCCTGGGGCGGCAGCCGGCGATCGGAGAAAGACGTGAGCACGACGACCCGTTCCACCTCTGTCCATGGGCGGTCGCCGTGGCTGGTCGTGGGGCAGGCGGCGGCGGCATTGGCTG
Source organism: Nonomuraea sp. NPDC026600 (assembly GCF_040638335.1). Taxonomy (NCBI): domain Bacteria; kingdom Bacillati; phylum Actinomycetota; class Actinomycetes; order Streptosporangiales; family Streptosporangiaceae; genus Nonomuraea; species Nonomuraea sp. NPDC026600. The sequence goes on along the minus strand of NZ_JBEZYD010000012.1, from coordinate 3,714 downwards.
CCGGGATAGGCGTCGGGCGGTTCGTCTACACCCCCATCCTGCCGCTGATGCACGCCCAGGCCGGGCTGTCCGCCGAGCTCGGCGCGTCGCTGGCCACGGCCAACTACATCGGCTACCTCGTGGGGGCGCTCGCGGGCACCTTCGTTCCCGCTCTGGTGCGGTCGGTCATCGTTCTGCGCGGTTCGCTGGTCATCCTGATCGCGACACTGGCCCTGATGCCGGTGACCCACGACGGCGCTGTGTGGTTCGGGCTGCGGCTGATCGCCGGCGTGGCCAGCGCCCTGATCTTCGTGATCGCCGTCAGCGCGGCGTTGACCCGCCTGCGCGGGCAAGTGCAGCACCTGACCGGATGGGCCTTCGGCGGAGTCGGCGCCGGTATCGCCCTGTCCGGCCTCCTGGTGCTCCTGCTGCGCTCCGTCACCACGTGGCAAGCCGCGTGGTGGAGCTGCGCGGCCCTGGCCGCCCTCCTGGCCGCCGCCGCGTGGGGACTGACTCCCGCGCCCCAGCCGGCCTCCGCCGGCCAAGGGGCGGCTCCCGACCGGCCCAGGACGCACCGGTGGTTCTGGCCCTTGTTCGGCAGTTACACCCTCGAAGGCATCGGCTACATCATCGCCGGCACCTTCCTGGTCGCGGCGATCGAACAGAGCGTCCCCGGCCCGCTCGGCAGCAGCGCCTGGATCCTGGTCGGCCTCGCCGCCCTGCCGTCCAGCGCGCTGTGGGCCTGGCTGGCGCACCGCTGGTCGCGGCCTTCTCTGCTGTTCGCGGCGCTGACCATTCAGGTCGTCGGGGTCGCGCTGCCCGCCCTCCTCGGCGGCGTCGCTCCAGCGCTGATCTCGGCGGTGCTGTTCGGCGGCACGTTCATGGGAGTGAGTACGCTCGCGCTGGCCATCGGCACCCACCTCCGGGGACCGCGCGCCGTTGCCCTGCTCACCGCCGGATACAGCGCCGGCCAGATCCTCGGTCCCGTGCTGGCCGCCCCTCTGCTCCAGCACGGCTACCGCCAGGCCCTGCTCCTCGGCGGCGCCGTGGTCCTCGCCGCCGTACTCGCGGCCGTCGGCGTGTGGATCCGGTTCCCGCAGCTTCAGGCCCCATCCGCCCCACTTTCAAGCCACGCCCGAACGCCCGACTGAGCTGCGGTAATCGCGCGCCTATTCGTCGACGTCCGGATGGTTCGACTTACGCGCCGGTGAGAACACGTCCGGGATAAAGCTCGATCGGCACATCCTGCGTACGGAACGGCTTTTTGATCTCCGTGTAGTCAAATTAGAGGTACTCTGCCGGACGTGCGGCGATTGATCACCTTACGCGGGCTATGGCTCGTGCTTGCGGCTACCGTTGTGGCAGCGACAGTTGCTGTGATCGTGCGCTCTCGCCGCCGCTCGACGCGTTGGCCGGTAGTTCAGCCGGACGGGGCGGCTTCCGAGGTTTCGTTTCCCGCCCAGGTCGAGCCTGTAGCGCAGTGGCCTCCAGCACCGATCCTCGGCACGCCCACCGCTGAGGACCTCGAGCGTTACGCCGCCGAGCCCTCCGTCTTCGACCGCCCCGCGGTAAAAATGTTCTTCGGAGGCGGCCAGAAAGGGGAGCCGCTGGACGAAGCCACCCGACGCCGCCTCACCCGCTGGGGAATCGCCGGACTGGCGCTCTGCCTGCTGGTAGTCGGCTCGCAAGCCCTTGAATTCGTCACCTTCTCCAAGGATGACGGGGTAGAGACCATCGGGGAGATCTCGTACCAGGAAGAGCCGTGCGATATTGAGCGCTGCTTGGTCGCCGAGTACGAGCAGGCACCTACTCCGGACGACAATGACTACTCTGAGCCCGCCCAATACGTGGAGAGGCAAGAGCCGGTCCCCGCCGCTCAGCCGAGCCTCGACGCGGACTGCCGGCCCGAGAACCGCACCCCGCGCGTGCGGAAGCTCGACGCCAAGGCGACCCGGGCGGTGAACCGGCAGTGGCAACGCATCGAAGCATGGCTCAAGGCCCACGCCCCCAGGAGCTATCGCACGCTCGGCAAGCCCGGAAAGGCGGAGAGCATCGCGGCGGCGGAGGCGCAGATGGGCTTACGATTCCCCGACGACCTGCGGGCCTCGCTACTGCGACACGATGGAGCCGCCGTAGTGGATGACACCTCGCCCTTCGGCTTCCTGGGCAACGGGAACTTGAATCTCCAAGGGATCCGTGACACGTGGCGAAGGCTGTGCGAGATGGACGATGAAGACGAAGGGGAGCCGGCCGATCCTCGATCGGAGTGGTGGGACGGGCGCATGCTCCCCTTCGGGTCCGACGGTGTGGGCAACCGGCTCGTGATCGACTCGGTGAAACGTGACGTCGGCGAGACCGATCACGAGGGAAGTATGAGCTTCATGCCGGGAGGGGTCCGCATTCGCTCGTACTACGCCCTGCTGAAGGCCACCGCCGACGCCATGGAGAACGGCGGCTCCATCGGCTACTGGAAGCCCAGAACAGTCGCCGATGAGCTCGATTGGGATATCCGCCGGCGAGGCTAGTTCACGATGATGTAGTTAAGTCGTACTTGCAGAGTGCTGTCCCAGTGGATATGTCCTCTCACGATGATGTCGCCATTGGCGCGTGGGACGACGTTGTTCACCGTCATGATGGCACTTCCCAGAAATGGGTTTCCATCGCTGTCGAGTTCGGTCATCGAGACGGCTACCTGAGAGAATGCGTTGACTTTATCCGTGCCGAGGGACTCCCGGTGGGCGAAGGGCCCGCTCCCGCTGAAGTCGACGAAGTGCCAGAACGTGCTCGAAGGGACGCCTGAGCGTACGATCTTGCCGAATTCGCCGCTGCTCTTGACAGAGTCTTCCGGGATGAATTCGACTGACGAGGTGCCGGACGTGCCATCGACCTGGTCGGTACCATATGTGGACGCCATGATTTCCCACCTTGTGCGGAGTGATATCTGGGAGGGTGGATACCCCGCACTTCGCGCGCGACAACCGGGAATTCCCGCAGTTTGCCGACAGGGTGGGAATCTTTGAGATCGCGGATCAGGTGTGTCGCGCCTGCAGCATCGGTTTGAGCGCCACCAGCGCGCCCACGACGAAGATGGCGGTGGCCAGGTAGATGAGCCCCAGGTGGCCGACCGTGGCGAGATGGTACGGGTAGTGCGCGGGCAGGGCGATGACGAGGGCCAGCACGGGCGCCACGATCGCGGTCACGTACGCCCACCACAGTCCGTGCCTGACCCCGAACCAGGCGAGTGCCGCGGTGGCCAGCCCGGTCGAGGCGATGAACCCCGACAGCGCGATGTGCAGGTGCGAGATATATCTGAACAGCTCCGGACTGAACGCCTGGACCTGGGCCCGGCCGACGTCAACCTCGTTCGGGCCGATGCCGAGCTCCAAGAACCCGCCGGTGAAGTTACGGACGAAGAAGATCACCGCATAGCCGATGAACGCCAGGCCGGCCAGTGCCATGAGGCCTGCGCCGAGGCGCAGGGCGCCGGGCACCGCGCCTGTCGCCGGGTGATGAGCGATGGTCGCCATGGCCGCCCCCTTTCCTGGAGAGTTCGCCAAGGGGGATGAACAGCTCTATTGTCCCACCTGCCCGAGAGCCGGGTAGAACCGCGGCGGTCCTACCCGACCCTCGGGAGGAGACCCGGCCTAGAAGTCCATGTCTCCGCCACCCGGCATGGCCGGGGCGGCAGGGTTCTTCTCGGGCTTCTCGGCGATGACCGCCTCGGTGGTGAGGAAG